>JBNKZR010000007.1:0-42277 GCA_050301735.1 Polyangiaceae bacterium
CGCCATGTGACGCCTGCATCGATTGCAGGAGCTGGATTGGCGTTCCTGGTCGTCAGCTCCAGCGTTGTCGACGCCAGATCGTCGTTTCTGGCCGCCAGCCCCACGACGATCGCTCTAGCGCCCAGCGCGCTGGGCACGCGAGGCCTGAGCTGCGTCGAGACGTACGGCGCGCTTCAGGTGTGGAACTCGTCGAGATTGACGTGCACCGTGTTCAGGCACCAAATCTCGTCCGCGTACTGACGGATGGTCTCGTCGCTCGAGAACTTGCCCGAACCGGCGATGTTGAACAGCGCGCGCCGCGACCACGCGCGTTGATCGCGATAGTCCGTCGCCGCCCGGTGTTCGGTGGCCAGGTAGCTGTCGAAGTCGGCGCAGACCATGTAGGGGTCGTGGTGGCGCAACGAATCGGTGATCGACTTGAACAAGTCTGGCTGACCGGGGTTGAACAAGCCCGACTCGATGACCTCGATGACCTCTCGCAGCCGTTCACTCCGCGCGATGTAGTCCGAAGGATTGTAGCCGACATTCCTGAGCGCCTTGACCTCGTCCGTCTGCAGGCCGAAGAGGTAGAAGTTGTCTTCCCCGACCTCTTCGCGGATCTCGACGTTCGCACCATCCAGCGTGCCGATCGTCAGCGCTCCGTTCATGGCGAACTTCATGTTGCCGGTACCGCTCGCCTCCTTGCCGGCGAGGGAGATCTGCACGGAGAGATCCGTCGCGGGGATGATGACCTCCGCCAGCGAGACGCTGTAGTTCGGCACGAAGGTCATCTTGATGCGGTTTCGGATCTCCGGGTCGAAGTTGATGACGTCCGCGACGGCGTTGATCAGCTTGATGTGTAGCTTCGCCGTGGCGTACCCCGCTGCAGCTTTGCCGGCGAAGATGTACGTGCGGGGCGTGATGTCCAGGCTCGGGTTGCGGCGCGCCTCCAGATACGTGGAGATGACCCCCAGACAAGCCAGCAGCTGACGCTTGTACTCGTGGATGCGCTTGACCTGGGTGACGAACATCGAGTTCGGAGAGACGTAAGTGCCAGCTCGTTCGCCGATGATCGCAGCGAGCTTCTCTTTGTTGGCTTGCTTGACGCGCCACAGCTCGTCGAGCACCGCCGGATCATCAGCATGCTCCCGCAGGTCGGCGATGTGCGTCAGGCGGTCGTCGATCCACGACGGCCCGATTTGGCGCGTGATGAGGGCGGAGAGCTCCGGATTGGCGTGCAGGATCCAGCGCCGTGGAGTCACGCCGTTGGTCTTGTTGTTGAATCGGTCCGGCCACAACTCGTAGAAGTCGGGCAGCAAGTCCGACTCGATGAGCTCCGTGTGCAAGCGAGCGACGCCATTGACGGAGAACGAGCCAACGGTGGCCAGATGCGCCATGCGGACTTGCTTTTCGTGACCTTCTTGGATCAACGACAAGCGCCGCAGGCGTCCGACGTCCCCAGGCCAACGGATCTCGACCTGACGGAGGAAACGACGATTGATCTCGTAGATGATCTGCATGTGCCGCGGCAGCAGCCGTTCGAACATGCTGACGGGCCACACCTCCAACGCCTCCGGCAGCAAGGTGTGGTTCGTGTAGGCGCAAGAACGTTGAGTGATGCTCCACGCCAACTCCCAATCGAGGTACTCCTCGTCCAGCAACACGCGCATCAACTCAGCCACCGCGATGGCGGGATGGGTATCGTTGAGCTGGAGTACCACCTTGTCAGGGAAGTCGTGGAAGGACTCGTGCCGCTCTTTGTAGGCGCGCACGATGTCGGCGACCGAACACGCCACGAAGAAGTACTGCTGCTTGAGCCGGAGCTCTTTGCCCTCGATCGTCGCGTCGTTCGGGTAGAGCACCTTGGAGATGTTTTCGCTGTCGATCTTCTCCTCCACCGCGCGGCGGAAGTCACCCTCGTTGAAGAGCTGAAGATTGAACGACGTGGTGGCCCGGGCCGACCACAAGCGCAGAGTGTTGACGGTGTTGACGTCGTGACCGACGATGAACGAATCGTGGGGCAAACCGACGACCTCTTGCGCGTCGAGCCACTCCACCCGTGAGCGCCCACGTTCGTCGTACTGGGTTTCTACGCGACCGTAGAAACGCACCGTCTGCGCCAGGTCGTGACGGGGAATTTCCCAGGCGTTGCCGTGTTGCAGCCAATCGTCGCGGTGCTCCACCTGGAAGCCATCTTCGATGCGCTGCTCGAAAATGCCGAAGTCGTAACGAATGCCGTAACCCATCGCCGGCAACTCCAAAGTCGCGATGGAATCCATGAAGCAGGCGGCGAGGCGGCCCAAACCGCCGTTACCCAAGCCCGGGTCCCCTTCCTGCTCCAGGACCTGCTCCAGGTCGAAGCCCCGCTCGTCCATCAAGTGCGCCGCGGCGTCGTAAAGCCCCAGATTGATGAGCGCCAAGCCCAAGGCACGACCGACTAGAAACTCGCTGGAAAGGTAGTACGCCCGCTTGACGTCCAGTTCTTCGTAAGTCTGCTCCGTCGCCAGCCAACGGTGCACCAGCCGATCGCGCACGCTGTGCGCCAAGGCGGTGTACAAGTCCAACGGTGTCGCGTCGTCGATTGACCTGCCGCAAGTGTACAGGAGGTGGTCGATCACCGCCCGCTTGAGCACGGGCATCGCCATGCCAATCCTCGCGCCGCTGGCCGGAATGACGGACCGCGGGTCTGGTTCGAAGGGAATGGGGTCGTCGAAGGACATGAAATGGCTTCCTATTCGTGCGGGCGCGAGGGCCACTGGACTCGCGCGCCCTGATGGTCGATTGGGACCGGAGCGAAGAGCAACGATCTACGTCCTTTTGGCACGGGTTCAAGCTGGACTTGCGGCGAGCGCGTGGCGCCTGAGCCGGCGCACAACCGAGGGATTACGCTACAACTGCAACGGCGCTGAATCAGCTCGCGGAACGCCGATCCTTTTTTCGTCGTTCGGCTTCGAGACGTGGGGGAAACATTCGTCTGTCTTTGGCTGAGCGCCGCGGCAAGCAAGAGCGCTGACCTTCCCCTTCGTGGAACGTCTCCCGCACGGCAGCCAGCGTAGCAGCCCCACTGCGGCGCAGCCGCTCGCCGTGCACCGGGCACAGTGCGACGACCCGCTGTGCGAGTCGGACGAACACCACATCACCAGCACCTACCTCAGTGCAACCGGTGATCTCGCACGTTCGAGCTTCAGACCCCATGCCGCAACTTTGGCGCCAACCGGCCGCGCGGGACAAGTTTGTCGCCCCAGAGCTTCGTCAGCGGGCGCGAACCCGCTCTTCGACCCAGCGGATGACTTCTGCCTCCGGGCAGGTGTTGGTCAGTCTGCCGAGTTCCTGAATGCCCGTCGGGCTCGTCACGTTGATCTCGATCAGCTTTTCCGCGATCAGATCGAGGCCGACGAAATAGAGACCGCGCTCCGCGAGACGCGGACCGATGGCGTCGACCAGCTGTTGCTCTTTCAGCGTCAGCTCACACGCTTCGACCCTGCCGCCGACGTGGATGTTGGCGCGGATGTCGTCCTCCCGAGGCACACGGCGAATGGCACCGAGCAACTTGCCATCCAGCAAGAGCACGCGCTTGTCCCCACCGACCACCTCGGGTTGGAATTCCTGGATCAGCGCCAGGCGTTTTCCTTCTGACGTCACGTAGTCCAAGATCCCGCGGCTGTGGCGATCGCCGGCCGTCACCCCCATGACCCCCGCTCCGCCGGCACCGTCCAACGGTTTGACGACCGCTTTGCCCCCCACCTGCTTCAAGAACGCCAGCATTTGATCGGTGTTGGAGCTGACCAAGGAGGCGGGCATGAACTCCGAGAAGTGAAAGGCGAACAACTTCTCGTTGGCGTCCCGCAGCGCCTGCGCTCGGTTGAGCACCAACGTCTCTTGCTCCACCAAGTCGAGCTGTTGCGTCAAGTGCAGGTAGGCGTCGTCGAAGGGAGGGTCCTTGCGCACGAAGACCGCGTCCAGCTCGGCAAGCTCGAACAGCTGACGTTCATCCGCAACGGTGTGGGGCGGCTCGTCGCTCACGGTCAGACAACGAGCCCAGGCGCGCACCAGCTGCCCCTCGTTTTCGATGTCCGACACCAGCGCGTGCAAGCATTCGTGCCCCGCCGCTTGGGCGGCGCGCATGAAGGCGAAACTGGTGTCCTTGTCCGGCGACATCGTCGCGTAGGGGTCCATCACGAATAAGAAGCGCATCGGCGACATGATACAGGGGCTCTCTGGTGCTCGAAACAGCAAGCCGCGCAAAGCGACGGGGTGACACGATGCTCGGCTCGCAATGGTCATCCCCAGCACCTGGGGCAGACACGAGGCGACGACCTATCCAGGAGGCGTCCATCGGGTCGGTTCTTAGGTCCCGGAGTACGAAGCCGCAAGTACCCGCCAAGTCCGGCCGAAAGGCTCTCGGGTGCCCCCAAGCTACGTGATTGGAGGAGCGCAGCGGCGGGTTTCGCGGCTCGACGAGTTCAGCGGCGGGCTTCGCGACTCGGTGAGCTCGGGGGCTTTCGTGACTCGATGAGCTCAGCGGCGGGCTTCGCGCAGCACGTGCAGCCGACGCCCAGCTTCGACACAGATGCGGAAGCCTCTGAACTTCGGCAGGAAGTTCAGAGGCGGCGGCGCCGTTCGGGAACCGCGCACGATCGTCAGCAGCACTTGACGCTTCTGCAGATCGTACTCGACGGCGTAGCGACAATCGCCCGTGTCGACGCTGAGGGGAAACTCACTCTCCAGCGTCGGCAAGAGCTCCGCCCCCACGTCCTGGGCGACGAAGTCTTCGGCGCTCAGCAGCTCCAAGTCCTCGGCCGATTCGAAACCGAGCTCGGCAACGCGCTGCTTCAACCAGTCTTCGAGAACGGGCGGCTGCGCTAGCTCCCCCAAGGCCAGGTGCTCGAAGCCAGGCGCACGCGCCAGACTGTGCGCCAACGCGCGGCGTTGCAGTCGCTGCTTCGTCTCCGCCACGGCCTCCCGAAATAGTCGACCCGCAAGCAGCAGCTCGACCAGCGCAGCGCGCGCCACTGCTCCCGTCGGAGTCACTTCCTTTTTGGCCAGCACCTTGCCGACGTAAACCTGCTCCACGCTGGCCAGCAGCGTGCCGCCCTTGTACTTCACGGAGCGGACTTGCTCTTGCCCCAAGCCCATCTTCGCCAAGAACGAGAGGCGCACCGCACTGGCGCGGGTCGCCATCGCCCGGCGCCGTTTGCCCACGCCGGAGGTGTGCGTCTCGAGCGCGACGATGGCCTCGGGCTCTCGGGCAAACTCGGCGTAGCTCGCGCGGTCGAGGCTGAGCTCCGTGCCGCCGGCTGCCCAAGCGACCCGCTGCTTGCGCACGCGGGCGACGTGAGCACTGCGAGGATCCGCGGCGACGACCGTCTGCAACATCGCTTCGCGCTGGGGTTCGCCCTTCGGCAATGGCGATGTGAGGTTCATCATCTGCCGCAGACGTTGGCGCAGCTTGACCAGCTCGCGCCGGGCATCGACGCGCGCCGACTTGGGCAAGTCGCGAACCGCTCGCACCAAGGCCACCGCATCACAAGGCGGCACGGCTTCCGGATCCTCGAGGCTCGGTAGCTGGATGCGGGGCACGTGACAGAGCGCTGCCACTAGGTCGATGCAGTCGTCGAGCGTGCCCCGCGCCTCGGCCTCGACCAACACGCGGCCGTACCAAGCATCCAATGGCAAGCGATGTAGGCGGCGCCCGCGCTCGGTGATGCTCGACGCATCGTCGAGGGCCCCGAGCGCAC
Organism: Polyangiaceae bacterium; assembly: GCA_050301735.1. Classification (GTDB taxonomy): domain Bacteria; phylum Myxococcota_A; class Polyangia; order Polyangiales; family Polyangiaceae; genus SZUA-265. The sequence continues at coordinate 5,718 of JBNKZR010000007.1, forward strand.
GCAGATCCTCGAACGCGTTCGCCAGCGCTTCGGGTTTCGGCGCGTCGAGGCACGGTAGCTCCTCCACGTGAAGCCCGGCGGCGGCCGTCCACAACACGAACTCCGCCAAACCCTCACGCTGAACCTCTGGTGGGGTTTGGGCCTGTAGCTGCGCGGCGCGCCCCCACAGGCGCAAGCAAGTGCCCGGCGCCGTTCGCCCGGCGCGGCCGGTGCGTTGGGCCGCACTGTCGAGCGCGATGTTGGCGATTGCCAGCGTGCTGCGCCCACCGTGATAGTGCGTTCGTCGCACCAAACCGGAGTCGATCACCGTGCGCACGTCGGGCAGCGTGAGCGACGTTTCGGCGACGTTCGTCGACAGAATGATCTTGCGACCGGGCGTGGGCTCGAACACACGCGCTTGCTGCGCCAAGGGCAGGGAGCCGTGAAGCTCGAACACGGCCTGCCCCGAGCGCAACGATAGTGACTCCTTCAGACGCCGGATCTCGCCCTTGCCCGGAAGGAAGACCAACACGTCGCCCGAGTCTTCGGGCAGCTGGGCCAGGGCGCGCTGCACCAGTCGCTCCCAATCGCTGACCTCGGGCAAGTCGGAGCCGCTGCCGAGGTAGTGCACCTCCACGGGGTAGGCTTTGGCGTGCACTTCGACGAGTTCGGCGCTCAGATCCCGCGCGATGCGCTCGGCCTCGATCGTCGCCGACATCACCAGCAGGCGTTTGCCACGTCGCTTGAAGTAGGCGTACAGCCAATCCGTGTCCAAACGTCGCTCGTGAAATTCGTCCAGCACGACGTGCTCGAAGGCATCGGCCCAGCTCGGGTTCGAGAGCACGATACCCGGCGTGGCGTACACGATACGCGTGGCCTCGCTGGCGCGGTCGTCGTCGCGCACACGGTAACCTACGCCCTGCCCTAAGGGCACCTCCAACAGCTCGGCCACACGTCGAGCCAGTGCCTGGCACGCGACGCGGCGGGGCTCGATCACGAGCACGCGACCGGACAACCACGGCGGCACCAACGTCGACTTACCGGTACCCGTCGGAGCGGAGAGCACACACGAGCGCTCGCTGCAAACCTGCTCGATGTGCTGACGCTGCTCCAGCAGCGCACGCTGTCCTTCGCTGGGGCCCTGCTCCGTTCGGCCCATGTTCAATCGGGGATGCGCAGCTCGATGGAGTAGCTCTGATGGTTGGGCGAGTCCTCGATGTGCACGCTGCCGGACGTGGTGTCGAAGTCGAACTTGGGGTCGCCGTCTTCGTGGGTTTCTTCGCCATCGCGGAAACGAAGGATCTTACCCTCTTCGATGTCGCAAGGTCCGAAGCCAGACTGGCCTTTGCCGTACAGGAGCCGACTGCCACAGCGCAACTCGGTCTTGCAGTTGGGTCCCTGGCGCGTCGACTCCAGGTAGCGCACGTCCAACGAACACGTCTTTGGCAGCGTCGGGGCTTGCCCCTGAGTGGAAATGACGTCGAGCGACGTGCGCAACGGCAGTACCTCACGCGGAGTGTCGAACACCGGCTCCCCTTGGCGCGGCAAGCTGAACTCCGATAGCCGCAGCTCGACGCGAAACGCGTCCGTGCTTTCGCTGAACACACTGCCCGTTCGCTTCAGCGAATTGAGCGTGACCTGGCTGCGCAGAGAACGCGCACCCGTGTCCGAAAACTGGAGTCGGTAGCGCCACTCGCCTGCTGCTTTGCCAGCTTGCTCCCTGATCTGGCCCCCCATGCGCGAGATGCCATTGAGTCGCGAGCGCGTGTCGTAGAGCGTGTCTCTGGCACAGGTGACGTCGAGATCCGCGATGCGCCCGCCGTAGGTGTGCACCTGGATGACGCAGGGAGCGCCGTTTTTGACGCGGTTGCCTTTCGAGGCCACGACTCGCGCGGGAAACTGCAACACGATCGGTTCCGGCGGCGCGTCGGCAGGTGGCAATTCCTCAGCGTCGAGAGTCGGTGCTGCGGGCTCGGGCTCGGCAGTTGGCTCAGGCTCCGCTTGGGCAGGCTCCGCCGGGCGAGGCATCGTTACATCGGGCTCCGAGCTTCGAGCCTGCAACGGCGTGGGCGCGGGCTTTTCGATCTGCTCCGCCACCGGGGACACGTTCTCTTGCAGGACCGTGACGACGAACCCCGCCACGCCGAAGACCGCAACCCCCGCCACCAGCACGGCCAGCGCTAGGCCGCCCTTCTTTCGAGGCAGACCGGGAATTTGCGGCCCCCTGGCGCCCCCGGCCTGCGGCGCGCCACAATTCGAGCAAGCAGCCTGCCCCGGGTCGAGCGGCATTTGGCAAACGGAGCAGGTGCGCTCGGACATCGGCAACATCTTCCAACATTGCCGCCGTCCCGTCACCCCCCGCCACAAAAAGGGGACAATGCCGCCGGATCCACGTGCAGCGGGCGGTCGTCAACGCAGGCTTCCCGCGGCAAGAGCTCCGCGCGGCGTGCCCTGACTGCGGGACATGACACCAAAGCCCTCGTCAAGCTTCCGCGCGCGGAGCCTCACTGCAGGAACGATTCCCAAGGAGGGTCGAAAGCCCACAGGGGCTGATCGGTGTTCGGCCCGCACGGCCCCACCCAGGGTTCGGTGAGCTCGTAGAAACCCGTGCCCCACACCTCGAAATGCAAATGGGGCCCGCTCGAGTTGCCGGCGCTGCCGACTTCGGCGATCTTCTGCCCCGCCGTCACTACATCTCCGCTACTGACGACAACGCTCCCTTGCCGCAAATGGTCGTAGCGCGTCGCGAACACGCCGGGCACATCCTCGTGGCGAATGACGATCACGTTGCCGCCCTCGAAACACCAAAAGCAATTGCCCGTTCCCATGCCGCAATAGGGCCCTAGGGGCGTGCAGGCCAGATTGCCCGCCGAACTCTCTGCCGCGTAGTCAGCGCGTTGGCAGTCGGGCTCGGTGTCGTCGGGACAGCGATCGTACTTGCCGTCGAACGCCCAGAGCACTTCGCCCGCAGCAGCCGCGTACACGTCAACGCCGGCGTCCATCCGTTCCCAACTGATGGGGATGTCCGTACCTTCGTGCGCTTCGTACCCCGGCGGCTCACAGTTGAACGCCTGGTTGTCCCCATCGACATCGGGGTAGCCCATCTCGTAACAGGTATCTCCCGGCACACAGTCGATCGGCCACAGTAATCCGACGGGCGCATCCGCCGTCTCTGCCCCGGCTCCACCGACGCCGCCCGAGGCTTCGTCCCCGACGGGCAGCTCCGATCCGTCACTCGCCTCGCCGCCCGCGCCCGTCGCTGGCATGACGTCAGGTGCGGCAGGGTCGGCTTCGGCAGGCTCGGTGTCCGCAGCATCGCCATCGCCCGCCCCCGCAGAGCCGCCCCCGCCGTCGTCCGCTCCCGTCGCGGGCTCACCGCTCGCGCCCGCTGTGTCGTCGCCGCCAAACCCGTCGTCGACACTCGGCTCGTCCGCACCGGTTGCACCCGTCGGGGACATGGCGCCCGCACTCGGCGCGGCAGCGCCAGCGCTCGGACTCGCACTGCCCGTCGCGCCCGTTGCCGCACCCGACGCGGGATCGCCGGCTGCGCCTGGGCCCCCCGAGAGCCCGTCGTCCCCCGGGACGACCACGGTCGATGCGCCGGACGCCGGACTCGAGTCGTCGCCCGCTGGCGACGCGCAGGCGCCACACACGACGACACTCACCAGTGCCCAGCGGAAGCACGACCTACGACGGAGCCGGTAACTCATCACGAAGACCCGTTCGAGGAGGCCGCAAAGATCAGCCCGCTCGAGTCTCAGGAGTGCCAGATGCGCTTGCCCGGTGCAAGGCGATGGCAACGGCCCGTCGCGCCTCGAGCAGGGCCTCGGGAAAGTTCGAGGCTCAATAGTCGTGCCGACCGAGGTGCTTCAGAATCGACCCACCACGGACGCGCCTCCCGTCGTCGGCGAGAGTACCGGAACGAAACCCACTTCCATGCTTTGCTCGTCATTCGGAAGCGTGTCCTCTTCTTTGCGCTCGCGGCGCACGCTGGGCGCCGTGATGCGAGGTTCGTCGAAGACGAAGAGAATCGTGCCCAAGGTGCACAGCGCACCGCCCGCCGCCAGACTGATCCAGGTCACGGTACGATAGTCGTCGCGAGCAGCGCGTGCCTCCAAGTAGGCGTCTCGGTCGTCGGCGGTGATGTTCTCTTCCTGCTGCCATTGGCGGATCTCGTCCGCGTCCGCCTGCTCAGAGAGCGCCAGCGCGCCAAACACGCCGGCATTGACGAGCCCTGCAGCCCCCACCCCCAACAGCGACAGTGCGGCAACGCGTTGATCACTCATCGCCAGATCGGCGCTCACCGACAAGCGTTCGTCACGACCGAGCTCGAGTTCGCGAGAGTAGGCCTCGGAACCGTTCCGCGTCACGCTCAAGAAGTGGCTACCAGGAGCGAGCGATAGAGGTGAGAGCGGCGCGTCACCGAGGAAACGTCCGTCGAGGGTCACCTTCGCACCTTCGGGGGCGCTCAACGCGACCCGTGCCGGCTTTTCTTGCAGCTCCACGTCCACCGCGAGCAGCTGGCCTTTGGGGACCTTCTGGACGCGCTCGTGAGTGACGAAGCCGTCTGCCACGATCGCCACCTTTCGCTCTCCTGGCTCGACCTCCTCGATGAACGGCAGCGGTCCGCGGTCCTTGCCGTCCAAGATCAAGCGCGCACCGCGCGTCGGGGAGTTGACGGAAAGCTGCGTCAGCTCGACCTTCGCGGGCTCCGCCTGCGCAGGTTGCCCTTCCGCTTCCATCCGTGCTGCCATCGTGCGCATCATGGGACGCAACTCGGATAGCGCCTCGTTCGCCTCCGCCCGACGTTCGCCCCCCTCCTTCAAGTACTGCTCGTAGTAGGAAATGGCGGAACGCATGCGCGACGGCTTGAGATCCAAGTAGTACTGGCGACGGTAGGATTGCGCGATTGAGAACAACAACCCGGAGCGCTTGGATAACGCGTAGGCTTGTTCGAAAGCCTGGATCGCCGCCAAGTACTTCTCTTGATTGTAGGCATTTGCCCCCGCGTTGAAGAGCGCTCTGGCCGTCTCCACGTCCTGTGCCGCCGCAGGTGGCGACCACAACACTAGACTGACCAGCAGAGCGCCCAGAGTGCGCACCAGGGCGAGCCTCCGCCCCAACGACTCGTTCTTCTTCATTGCTCGACCGCTCCCAAGTAGACTTCCACCGTCTCGTCCGATCCCAACACGATGTCCTCGACGCCATCGCCGTTGACGTCCCCGCTTTCCAACCAGGCCACGTAGACGTCCTGCAGCACATCGTCGAGCACCCGCGTGCGGCTCAGTTCCCCGGAACCGAGATCGATCTCCCCGACGACGATGCCGTCCCACGTGTACAGCGCCAGCTCCGGCTCTGCGTCGTCGTCCGCATTGACGTAGGTGAACGAACGCACTTCGCCTTCGATTTCGAAACGAACCGCTTCCTCGAAGTCGAAGCCCGAACCATTGCCGGGGAAGAGCGTGATCACGTGCCCCTCGCGCTCGCTGCCGAACGCGAACACCGTCAAGTCGAGATCGCCGTCGTCATCGACGTCGACCAGCTCCAACTTGGCAAAGTCCGGCGGACGATCCTCCCAGCCCACTTCGTCCGGATACAAGGCGTAGGGAGCGAAGGCCAATGCCAACTCCGTGTACCAGGGGTCACTCACACGCCAGCGTCCGCCTTCGAAGCTCGCGGTGAGGATCAGGCCCTGCGCCGAGCTGCCCCAAACGCGACCCAAAAGCACGATTTCATCCTGACCGTCCCCGTCGAGATCCGCCGCCTGGATGCGCGTCAAGTCAGGGTCGAGGTCGTCGGGCAGCAAGTCGCCGAGCTCGCCATCGTCCAAGGAGATGTTGGCTCGTCCGCTTGTGGGTAGGTACAGCAGCCGCTTCTCGTAGTCGTCATCGCCTTCGTCCTCGCCAGCTTCCACGAGCGCGATGAGATCGTCGTGCCCGTTGCCGTCGAGATCGCCGATGGCGACCTGAAACGGAAACACGTCTTCGAACACCAGCGGCGATTGGATTTGCCGATCCGTCGTCCCCACGAAACGCGCCAAGTTGCGACCTTCGAGCGCGTCCTCGTCGCCATCGTCCGCATCCACCGTCAGGGCCACGAGATCGGACAGACTGTCGAACCCTCCCGCAACGTTGCCGGAAGCAAGTTGCACGATCTCCGGCAGCGTGGCCACGCTGACCGCAGGCTCGGGCGGACCGGCAGGCGCACCGAACATGACTTCAATCGAGTCGAGACCGGCGGACTCCGACGCATCGTCGATGCCGCGCACGAACGCGATGTCCTCCAGCAGGTCGCCGTCGAAATCCCCAATGGCGAAGTTGTCCAAGTCCCCGGGTGTTGGAACCTGGAAGTGGTTCAAGCGCTGCGCGCCGGTGCCGTTGAAGAAGTCGAGCTTGAGCACGTCGTCCGAACCGGCAGCGATGTCCGGCAGACCGTTGCCGTTGAAGTCGGCGATCGCCGCTCTGACCCAACGCGGAGGTTCGCCGCGATCAGGGAACACACGCACCAAGCGAGCCTCGTCACTACCGTAGAAGATGCCCTCCGAGGTGACGACGTCCAAGCGATCGTCGCCGTTGACGTGCCCTACGGCAAGCAGCGACGCGCCCTGGGCAGCGCCGATGAGGGAGAGACGATTATCCGGGCTCTCGCCTTCGGCCAAGTCAGGCTGGGAGTGGAAGTTGCCGTCACCGCGACCGTAGCCGACGAGCACCTGCGTCTCGAGCATGGGACCGATGTCGCATTCGTCGCAGATGCAATCGTCGAACTCGGCTTCATCGTGGGCGCCCACCACGAGATCGATCCACCCGTCGTCATTGACGAACGCAAAGTACGCGGGCGAAGCGGTCAAGAGCCCATCGGGCAGCGCGACGGCGGGCATCTCCATCGCGGTGTCCAGATTCCAGCGCACGCCCTCCTCCGTTTGCGTGCACGGCGAATGCAACGACAACCAGGTCGCACCACAATAGGCGAGCGCGAGTTGCTGGCAAGCGTAGTCCCCATCGCCCATCATGCGTGCGCCGGTGACCGGCTTCATCAAGGATGAAACGTCGAAACTCATCTGCTGCAACCACGTGGGGCTGTCGAATTCATCGAGACGATAGAGGTCTTCGTCTGCCAGGATCAGGATCTCGTCCCGAGGGCGACCAATCTCGTCGCGGATGTCGGAGGCAATGCCGTCGAGCGGCAAGAGCACGGCCCCGATCAGGTCGTCGTTCTGGACCGAGGCGTAGGAAAGGGGCGAGAGCGTGCGATTGGCAGAGCCCTCACGCACGCCGACAAAACCGAAGTCCTCATCGAGGACGAGGGCGACATCGACGAAGGCGTCGTCCGTCAAGTGCCCAGAGGCAGGCACGGACACAGCCCGCCCCAGATTGACGCTCTTGACCAGCTCGCCACTCGAGCCGTGATAGTGCACGAAGGCCGAACTGGGATTGACCCCCAAGACGTCATCGACGCCATCCGCGTCGAAGTCCCTCACGGCCAGGAAGTTGGTCTCTTCCGTCTCGGTGACGCTGGCGAGTTCGAACTGCCCGCTGGCCACTCGGCACAAGCCATCCGCGCCGCAGCCGAAGCCAGGTGGACAACTCGCATCCTCGGCGCTGCAATCCCAGCGGCACGCATTCTCTTCGCCGGGGTCACGACAACGCGCGCCCTCGACTGTGCTGAAGGTGTCGCAATCCTCGCCCTCTTCGACGATGGCATTGCCGCACTGGTCTTCAGCAATGTCAGGCAGGTTGGTGCAAGCACTGAGCAGCAGCGCCAACCAAGCTCCGCCCACTCGCCGGTAACGCGCTGCGCGCAGGTTCGAACGCTGGATTGTAAGTAAGCGCATGAGGACTCCAAGGTTCGGTCGTCGTGAGACGAGTCGGAACGTCGAGCGAAACGTCGAATGGACGCCTGGCCACCTAAAACTCCAACTCACCGGAAGCCGGCGTCGGACGCGGCGCGGGTCGCGGCTGGGAGCGGGGTTGTGGGCGAACGGGCGGGCTCGGGCGCGGCGTCGGACGCAGCTTCGACAGCTCGATCGTCACTGCGCCGGATTGCTTGGGGGTGTACTTGACGACCCCCTCCTGATAGCCTTTTGCACGCACCACCAAGGAAACGGGGTCGCTCCCTCGCCCCAGCTTGAACGGACCGGGCGCCAAGCCCAGCTGAACGTCGTCGAGGAAGACCGCGGCTTGGGGCGGCGTGGTCTGGACGGAAAGTTCGATCTCTTTCGGCGCGGGCTCGGCCGAGGCGGCGCTGGGCGGAGCTCCTTCGACGACGCGCTCCGGCGCCACCGGAGGCGGCTCGACAGCTACGTCTGGCTCGGCGAGCTGCTGCGGTTCGGAGGCGCCGGACTCGGCTGCTGCCGCTGCGGTAGCGTCCGCCTCCGGCTCGTCGGCGCCCCCGGACAGCAGTGCGAAGGTGCCTCCCCCGAGCAGAACCGCGGCCCCCAAGACCCACCAAAGAGCAGTGCTCTTGTTGGCTTCCGCTGACGGCTTGGTGACGGACGCTCCCGGCGCCGTGCCAACTGCGGTTGCCGCAGGCTGGGCCATCGCCATCGGACCTGTGCCAGGCACCGTCTTGGCGGCACCCAGGTCGACCACCGTCTTGCTCGAAGGATTCAGTTGAACCAGACGTGCAAACTCGTCGAACGCTGCTCCCACGCTCTGGGGGCGATCGTCGGGGCTCTTGGCCATCATGCGCAGCAGGCAATCGTCCAACGCCTTCGCTAACCCAGGACGCACACTCGAAACTGGCGGGGCCGGATCCTGCACGTGACGCATCATCACGCCCATCATCGTCTCTGCCACAAATGGCAACTGCCCTGTCAGCAGCTGATGTAGCATCACGCCGAAGGAGTAGATGTCCGAGCGGTGATCGAGGGCAACACCCCGACACTGCTCGGGCGACATGTAGTAAGGGGTGCCAATCTGCGTTCCAGTGCGCGTCTTGTGGCCTTCGGCACCGGTCATCAGTTTGGCAATGCCGAAGTCCAACAGCTTGGGGTAGATGTCTCCGTCGGTATCCCGCGCCAGGAAGATGTTCTCGGGTTTGAGGTCGCGATGCACGACCCCCCGCTGATGCGCGGCGTCCAACGCCTTGGCGACGCCTCCGAGGATCTCCACCACCCGCTCCGGCGTCAGCGCGCCATGCTCTTCCAAGTAGGTGTCGAGGGGCTGCCCCTCGAGCAACTCCATCACGTAGTACTGGCGCCCGTCCGGCAACTGCCCGAAGGAGAAGATGTCGATGATGTTGCGGTGATTGATCTGATTGACCGCGCGCGCCTCTTCTACGAAACGCGAGACGATCTGCTGGTTCCTGGAGAACTCCAGGTTGAGGACCTTGATCGCGGCACTCTTGCCGATCACTGGGTGCAGCGCGCTGTAGACCGCGCCGAAACCACCCTCGCCGATCTTCTTCTGGACTTCGTATTCGCCGATGACTTCGCCGGGTTGGAGGTCAGCAGAGTCAATCGTTGGAGTGTCAGTTTGCACGGGCTGATCACCTGGGCGGAGAAGCCGCCAGCGGGATCCGAAGACTACAGGGTCTGTTCCGCGACTGCCAGGGCGCATCTGCCCGAAGCCGGCCCTTTTGAGGCGTTGGCGGCCGCTCGCGCGCGGCGTATAAGACGTTTCATGAGCGATCGTGCAGTGCCCAAGCGGGTTCAGGGCGAGGTGGCGGCGCCGACCTTCGGCGTATTGCAGAGAGCCTGGGCGTCGGTGTGGGTTCCTACCCTCATTGGGATCACCCTCGTCTGGCTTGCTCCAGCGACGGATGCGGCGGATGCACGGGGGCAGGTTGCGGTTGCAACGGAAAACGCCCGCTCGACGAAGGACGCCATTCGTCAGCTGCAACTGGGAGGCAACGCCGTGGACGCCGCGGTCACCGCGGCCTTGGTCGCCGGCGTGACCAGCCCCAGCTCGAGTGGCGTCGGTGGCGGCTGCTTCATCAACTACTTCGACGCGAAAACGAAACGCACGCTGATCATCGATGCGCGAGAAACAGCGCCACGCGAGATCGACGCTGCAGCATTCGAAAATCGCCCCTTCGACTGGGAGGAGCGCGGCAAGTGGGTCGGCGTTCCCGGGGAGGTGGCGGGCTTGTACGAACTGCATCGTCGCTTCGGCAAGCGAGCCTGGAAAGACGTCGTGAGCCCAGCCGCCGAAGCGGCATCCCGCGGCTTCGCGGTGAGTCCGCACCTCGCCCGTTCGCTGACGTGGAGCAAGGACTCGCTTCTGAAAGATCCGTTTCTGAAGAATCTCTGGCTCTCCGCCCCGCTCAAGGCCGGATCGCGCGTCACGGACGCAAAACTCGGGGCCACCCTCGCGCGCATTGCCAGCGAAGGACCCAAAGCACTGTACGAAGGCACGATCGCGGCAGAGCTCGTGAACACGACGCGCGCCGCGGGTGGAGCCCTGTCGCTGGAGGACCTCGCCGGATACGCCCCCAAGGAGCGTCAGCCGCTCGTCGTCGAGTGGGAAGGTCACCAGGTGTTTACCATGCCCCCACCCTCCGCCGGTGGGCTGATGTTGGCACAGACCCTCGGCATGTTCGGCAAGGCCGAACTGGAAAAGCTCGGCCACAACAGCGCCGCCTACCAGCACGTCTTGGCGGAAGCGTTTCGTGGGGCGTTTGCCGACCGCATGCTCTTCGTCGGGGATCCGGACCACGAGGCCGTACCCTTGGCGGAGCTGCTCGACGCCGAGCGGCTGAAGCAGCGCCGAGCGATGATTTCCCTCGGGCGTACCCACGCCATCCCGCGTTTCGCGATGGAAGAGCACGGGACCCACCACCTGGTGACCGCCGATGCCGAGGGCAACATGGTTTCACTGACGACGACGGTCAATCGCGCCTTCGGGGCCAAGCTCGCCGCGCCGCAGTCGGGCATCGTGCTCAACGACGAGCTGGATGATTTCACGTTGGACAAGTACACGAAGCTCTTCGGTCTGGAGCAGGGTCCCAACCGACCGCGCCCCGGTGCGCGCCCGGTCTCCAGCATGACGCCCACGATCGTGGTCAAGGATGGGCAAGCCGTGCTCGCCGCAGGTGGCTCCGGCGGGCTCGCCATCGCGACCAACGTGAGCCAAGTCGTGACATCGATGCTTACCTTCGGGTTGAAGCCCAAAGAGGTGCTCGACGCGCCTCGCTTCCAGATGCCCCCTATGGGCCCCACCATCCTCGTACCCCAGGACGCGCCCGCGAATCACGTGGAAGATCTGGAACGCCGGGGTGAGATTGTCGGCCGCGTACGCTTTACGACTACGGCCGTGCAGCTCATCACTGCCGAGGGTGATCGCAAGTGGGCGGCCGCCGATCCACGTAAGTTCGGACACGCCGTCGTGCGAACGACCAGCAAGTAGGTGCTGAGTGGCCCGGCCTTGGATGCGAGCGCTCCGCGCAGCCGCAACGACGCTGCGCTTCGTCTGGCCCGCGACGACAGCGGCTCTGCTGCCCGCGACGGCAGCGGCTCTGCTGTTTGCGCGGTCTGCGGCGGCCGCGCCCAACATGTCCCTGAACTACGGCCTGGAGCTGGGCGTTCAGCAGATCAAGGACGAACTCTTGCGGCCCCTGGCGTGGGCAGGGCCGAGTGCGGCCTTGACGGGCAGCTTCGGACTCGACTTCGGCAGCTCCATTCACCGAGCCGATCTGTGGCTGGGCAGCTCGGTGGTGTACAACCGCTTCGACCACGTGGGCGTCGTGGTTCGCTACGGCACCCATTGGGCAAGCCTGTACGAAGTCGCAACGACCCACTGGGCAAAGCTCTACCTCGGACCAGCATACCGCTTCGACACGTTGAACGCGTACTACGCCGACTGGGACGACTCCTTCATGTACTGGTACGTCTCCCACTCGCTCGCGCCGGCATTGGCTTTCGTTCGACAGCACGATGAACGCTCGAGTTCGAGCCTTCAGATCGAGATGCCGCTCATCGGTGTACTGTCCCGAGCGCCAACGCAGCGCCTGTACAAGACCGATCCGCTGACGTATCCCAGCCGTTGGCTCGGACACACGCACCAAGACTTGTCCGTCAGTCATCCCGGCAACCTGTTTGCCCCCACGCTGACTCTGAATCACACGCGCTTGCTCGGAGAGTGCTGGGGACTGTCGTTCGGCTACGAAGCTCGTTATCGCCACACCAGTGTCTCGGCGGGCTTTGCCTCGCTCACTCATGCGGTCAGAGTGGAGGTACATCATGAGTTCTGAGCGGGCAAAAGTGATGCGCACCGGGATGGACCGCCGCCAATGGCTGAAAGCGACGACCGCGGGCACGTTGGGGACCCAAGCCTGCATCTCTTCGGGAGAACTGAAGCTCCCGATGGAGTTCACTCCCGAACGACGTGCTGGCGATTGGCCCATCGCGTCTGCAGACGAAGTGGAGCTACGAGAAGAAGGTTTGCGCGCCGCATACTCCGTCGCTTTCTCACCGGACGAGCTACCCAACATCCGTAGCCTGCTCGTCGCGCGCCGCGGACAGCTCGTGGCCGAGGGCTACATGGCCGACCGCGACGACGCGCACCGCCTGCGCGCTTTGATGTCAGCGACCAAGTGCGTCACTTCCCTCGCTTGCGGCATCGCCCTGGACCGCGGCGAGCTCGGCTCCTTGGAGACCACGCTCGGCGAGGTCGTCGAGGAGGCGCGTGGCCACCGCTACGGCGACATCACGTTGCGCGATCTTCTGACGATGCGCTCCGGGATAGCATTCTCCAACGAGGATTTCTCCCTGGATATGGACTGGGGCGGCCACGAAAGCAGCATTCGTCGAATCTTGTCGATGCCCAAGCGCGCAGAGCCAGGCGAGGTCTTCGACTACACGGACGCCACCGTTCACTTGGCAGGAGCCATGGTACAACGGGCCACCGGGCGCACGCTGAGCAGCTACGCGAAAGAGCACATCTTCGAGCCCCTGGGCATCACCCAGCACCACTGGCTCGCCCACGACGACGGCCTCAACTACGGCGCCTACGGCCTGTTTCTCACCCCGCGAGACTTCCTGCGCTTCGGCCAAGGAACGTTGCAGGCCTGGCAAGGCGATGCTGGCGTCGTGTCGCAGAGCTACCTCCGGGAGGCCACGTCATTTCAAGTCGAGCCGGACTTTGGCGAGGGCTTCGACTACGGCTATTGCTTCTGGCTGACGCCACGGGGCGACGGCTTCACGCCGTGGGGACACGGCGGACAGCTCGCCCTGGTGCTCCCGGAAGATGAACTGGTGGTCGTCGTGACCGCCGACGCCAACTCAGGAGACGTCGCTGACGTCGGGGCGCGCGATACCCTCGCGATGGCGGAGATGGTCCTCGAAGGCGCCCCCTGACGGTAGCTCACCGTCGCTACGTCCTGCGCCGCGTCCCCGGCGACGAGTTGCAGCCACGCCGCACGTGACGTCGAATCAGCGCTGCTCGAACCAGAGCTGGGTGATGGTGGCCGCGACGGCGACCACTCCGTGAAAACCCACGAGCCCGAACCGAAACATCATCGCCGAGAGTCGCTCCTGCTCGCCGTCCACCGCCTTGGTATCCGTGGAGAAGTCGATCTCCTCCTCCTTCTGCTCTGCGACGCGTTGATACGTCTTTTCGAACAAGCGCGCCTGCCGCGCAAGGTGAGCATCGAACATCCAGAACCCGATCGCCATCGCCAGCGCGAGCCAACCGAAGCGAACGTGGGCCGGAATGGACGACAGGGCCAGCAGCGCTCCGACAATCGCAACGGACCAAGCTTTGAGCATGAAAGACCCAGCCCGCATGCGACGTACCAGGACACGAAGATGCGCCAAATGGGTGCCTTTCTTGTCGTCCATGGCTCTGAAAACCCCCACCCCGTCGAACGTTGGCTGCTCAGTGAATCGAGCTGATCAACTGGGTGATGGCCTGAGCATCCAGATCCGCCGTCATCGCGTAGCCCACACCGCTATTTTCCCGAGCGGCAACCGAATAACCACGCCACTCGCCGACGTAGATGGGCGAGTTGCCGACCAAGCGCCTCTCCAATCGCCGATGCACCGCGACTTTGCGCGGGTCGTAGACGTACACCGTCACGCGGTGACCCGGCATGCGATAGCGCATGTATGCCGCCTGATGCTGCTCCACCGGTACCAGACTCGCGCCCTCCCACGTCGCACCGTACTGGTCCAACTGCGGAGCGCGAATGCGCACCCCGACGTTGGGTTCAAACGTGGGCAGCAACCTGGCCTCGGTGACCTGCGGAAGCGGCGGCGACGAGTGATAGTCGATCAACCGATCCAATGCGCCCTCGAAGCCGATCTGTGCCGTCGCAACTTCACCGGCACCACTCGCGCTGCGCACAGGCGCTTCGCTGCCGTCTCCACGAACGACGAACCAGAGCAGAACCCCAGCGGCCATTGCCAACGCCGGCAACATGCTGCGCCATGGCCCGTACCAAGGCTGTGAGTCTTCACGCTCGGCGCGGCGATCTTCCTCCGCCAGCATGGCCGACTCCAGCCGGGCCAGGAAGGCTCCAGAGATGTCTGCGTCCTCCTGCACGACGCGGCGTGTGCTGCCTTTCATTGCCACCATGAAGGACGCCTGCTCGGCGCAGTGTGAGCAGTGATCGAGATGTGCTTCCACGTCGAGCGTTTGCCCCGGAGAAAGCTCTCCATCGACATGCGTTTCAAGCAGTGATTCGATTCGACGGCAATTCATCTCACAGACCTACTCCAGCTCAGCTCGAGCGCTGCTTGCTCCCGCCGGCGTTGCGATACGCCTGCAGGTCAATCGGTTCGTCTTTTGGGTCCTCGAACGACTCATCCTCTCCGACGTGCGCTTCGGGCTGCACGAGCCCGATTTCGCGAGCGTGGTCGATGAGTTTGCTCTTCAGGATACGTCGCGCTCGGTGCAGCCGCGACATCACGGTACCGATGGGACACTCCAACGTTTCGGCGATCTCGCGGTAAGCGAAACCCTCGACGTCCGCCAGAATGACGACCATGCGAAACTCATCGGGGAGTTCGTCGATGGCCGCGCGGATCTCGCGTTCGAGCTGGGGGCGCAAGAGATTCGCCTCCGGGTCCCGCATCGCCGACACGCTCGCCGTCCCCATCCAACCATCCACGATCGGGTCCCCGGCGTGGAGCTGCGTGGCGGCCTTCTCGATCCGGCCCCGGTGGTAGCGATTGATGAAGGTGTTCTTGAGGATGCGGAACAACCACGCTCGCAGATTCGTGCCGGCCTGGTACTGGTCCTGAGCTCGGATGGCCTTCACCATCGTGTCCTGAACGAGGTCTTCCGCCTCCACCGGACTGCGGGTGAGACGCCGCGCCATGCCCATCAGACTGGGCAGATGCGACAGCACTTCTCGAGAGAAATCACTCAAGTACGAATGCTCAGTCGATCCTGTGGCCGTGCTCACGCGAGGGACAACCCCGGCTCCGGGGCCATTATTCCGGCTTTTTTCCCAGCCGCCGTTCCAGCTCGGCGAGCCGTTCGCCCAGCTTGCGAACTTGACCTTGCAGCTCAACAACCGTTTTGGAATCAGGCAGCGCGCGAACTCGCTCGTCAATCGCCGCTTGCCACTGTTCGAGTCGCGCGCGCGCCGCGCTGAAGTCGGACTGATCGCCCACGTGGGCCTCCTGTAGAAAGAAAGAACCAACCGCGCCCACCAATGCAGCCAGGGGAGAGCCGCCATCTGCAACGTGGACACCAGACGCCGGCGGCATCGAGTCATGCCGGATGAGCGCTCGCAGAGTGTTCAACGGAATGCCACCGGGGGCGTTCTTGAGCTCCTCCGATATGATCAACGCCAAGGTGACCTCGGTCTTATCTTCCTTGGTTCGATTGTCGACGATGCGCACTTCGTCTCCCGCCCGCACCATCTCCGCGATCTGCAACAGGGTGACATACTTGCTGCTCTGCGTGTCGTAGAGCTTCCGGTTCGAATAGCGCTTGATGACACGCGACGCGACCTCGCGTGATTTTTCGTAAGGAACCGAATCCAGCATGGCGTTGCCCTTCTGGTACCCCTGGGAGAAAGCGCAGGGTGGCGACGACGACGCACCCCTGGGGAGGACAGAAAAGCAACTTTGCGGTGGGGCGTCAAGCAGCGCTTGAGGCCGTGTCGGGTAACAGATTCACAGCACCCGTGTGGCGCGAAGAATTCAGCTCAGCCGCGGCAAACTTCGCCAGCAGTTCCATAAAGTCTGGAAAATTGCTGACCCGAACCCCCAGCTCTCCAACCCATGCAACGACCGGCTTCTCGGCGGACGAAGCATTCACATCGAAAGCGAAGATACTGCACATCTGTGAGTCGACGCCGAACGGGAGTAAACGCGGAGCCGCACCATCTAGAGTTGGGAGCGAAGCTCGCAACAAAGAACGAGCGCCCCGCAGGTGACGTTCTTGACCAAGCTCTTCCACGCCCAACAAGTTTGCACCGTCGTAGAACCTCTTCCACCCGTTATGCCGGAGCAGAAAGTCTTTGTAGCTCGGTGGTAGCGACATCTGCAAACGCGCCTCTGCGCGCGCGATCTGAGCGCTCGATGCAGCCGGCTCCGGAATGAGCCCATCATCGCGATAGGGCTGCGTCAGAGATAGCTCGGAATGGATGCGACGGATCTCACTCACTGAGCGAATCCAACTCGAATGCGTAGCGGTCACCTGGGCGAAGCTAGGGGAGGAGCTCAGGTCCGGCCAAAATTGTGACTGCCAGATTCTCGCCCGGTTCGAGCACTAGGCACTATAGGCCGAGGATGCACCGCCCACGCCAAACGTCCAGCGCGCTCCATCCGTCGCTCTGGCTCTGGTGGGCTGTATGGGTCGTGTCGCTGACGGCGTGCGGGCACGAGCCGCCACAACTGTTGGGGGTCCGCGAAGTGCGGCCGGCGGCGGTCGAACCACGGGATGAGCTTCAGATCCTCGGCGAGGGCTTCGTCGAAGGTGACGAGGCGACGATTGTTTTCGATGGCATCGCGCACCGCGTCGGAATGGGCCCCGAGAGCGTTCGCTTCGAAGCGCGCTCCAAGGCCGTCTCTCGCCAGTCCATCGAGTATTCGCTGCCCCCGGAGTTCGTCGCCCAATTTCTGGGAGTCGATGAAGAGGTGCGACACGCGACTTTTCGTGGTCGCGTGGAGGTCGCTTTCGCGCCGCGGACCTCGGGAGCGCCCCCGATTACGGGCAGCATCGACGACGTCGTGCTCGACTTCTTCGACGTTCCAGACGATCAGGCAGCGCTCGCGCGCGCCGAGGACGCTCTGCACCGCAAGCTCGTGAACCACTATGGTTGGAGCTTGGAACGATCGGATGCTGGGGCGCTGTGCGTGAAGTCCGTCGCCGACGACCACCCCCAGGGCCCGCTCATAGCGGGAGACTGTATCGAGCGTTTCGAAGGCGTGAACGTACTATCTGCGCTGGATCTAGTGCCGTATGAAGGTTTGAATCAGGCTCACGTTCAGATCCGCCGCACCGGTTTCTCGGAAGCTTTTCCACTGACCATCGATGTCTCGGAAGTGCGACCCCAGCCCCCGAAGGCGTGGCATTGGACGCTGGTTGCCGCGGCGATCGTGGCAGCTGCGCTCGTGATGTGTCGCAGCCCCCTCGCCACCGCCTTGGCGTTGTTGGAGGACGGTATCGCGCAGGCTTTGGAGCCTCGCTTCCGGCGCCGCCAGGATGCGCTGCGCTGGGGGGGGCTGTTCTTGGGCCTGTTGCCCTTCGTATGCGTCAGCGGGCTGTTCAGTGCGGCCGGTGCGGAACTCGTGCGCAGCGTCGGTGACTTCGACCTGCTGCTGGTCTTTGCTGGGTCATCCTCGCTGCTGGTTCTGGCGCAGCTGATAGGGGGGGCGCATGGCGCCCGCGGCTGGAGCATCACCTCAGCCTTGTCGAGTCTGCTTCGCGGGACTGCCATCCAGTTGACGGTGCTCTGCGGCGTGGGCACCGCGGTGTTGCAACACGCCAGTCTATCGCTGCGAGGAGCAAGCGCAGGCCAAGGAGCAGCCATCTGGGAGTTTGCGATGTTTCGCTCTCTCGGGTCCTACCTCTCGAGCCTGGCGCTGTTGTGTGGGATTGCACTGCTGGGCTTGATGAGGCTGGGCGACGGCTCTCGCCGCAAAGCACCTCTGACTCAAATGCTGCTCGACACGAACACGTGGGGCGTCTCTGGACTCGTCGTGTTCGTCTACCTCGGGGGTTCCAACGTTCCCGAGGTGTTGAGCCTCGTGCCCATCTCGCCTACCGCGGCGAGCTTGGCCGTGGTGCAGGTGAAGCTAACGTTGGTGTTCATCGCCGTTAGCTGGTTGCGGAGCGTGCTTCCCCGCGTGCCCGAAAGCACCCTGACGCCCATCTTCTGGCGCTGGCTGTTGCCGCTGACGGCAGTGGGGGCAGTCGCTGATCTGGTCTGGGTTTCTGGTTCCTGGCCAGACTGGATGCATCAAGCCAACATCTGGACGCTGCTCTCGACGACCGTGCTACTCGTCGTCGGACTCAGCTTTCGACTGTTCTCCGGCAAACGCGCGGCAGCAGCTCCCGTCAATCCCTGGATCTGAGACGAGAATCGTGCTCGCCTATCAGGAGCAGCGGGCGGCGGCGCGCCGGATCTCGGCCAAGTCAGCCTGATCACCAGCGACGGAAAAACGCTGCACAAACGAAGCGGTGCCGTCACGACAGACGACGACGACCCCACCCTGCTGCCACGGGTCACCTCGCGTACCCTTCTGCCGAAACCCGCGCTTGTAGGCACGACGCGCATGGCGGGTACTCGTGGGGTTGACGGTGGAGAACACGCCGTGCCGCATGGCCAGGCGCTTGTACAGGATACGACCTGGGTCGGTGTACACGTTGGACGACAAGCCCGCCTCGTCCATGAACACACTAGCGTGCAACGGATTACCATTACCCAGCACACACAAGCGCGCCCCAGTGGCTTCGATGTCCGGCGCGAGGGTGAGGATGTCCGACACTTGCTCGAAGCAGAGCAGGCACCCAAAATGGCGCACGAACGCGATGACAGCGGGTCTGTCCCGCCACAGGTCACCAAAGAACACCGGATGCCCTTTGGGATCGAGGACTTCAATCTGGGCCAGGTCGTTCAAGTTCACGGCACACAGCTTTCCAATTAGGGTCACCTGGGGTGTAGCGCGTTCGGCTCGCCGACAAAAGCCCCTTTGTTGGAGCTCGGGCTGCGCGCCGAGGCTACTGGCCACAGACTGCCCGCCGTTTCACATGATCGATGCGCGCAAAGACATCCGCATGCGGTCTGCTGCTGCTGCCAGCAGTCTTCGCGTGGAGCGCGGAAAGCAAGGCTGCAGCCGTCGATGGGACCTCCCACTGGCAGCAGGCGTCCGTCGACCTCGTCGTCGACGAATCGCTGCGCGCTGTCGACGAGCGAGCCTACGATGCAGTGGTTGGCGCGATCACGGCTTGGCAGCGCGAGGAAAGCAACCTCCCCACCTTGGTCGCCAAGCAGGGACAAGTGGGTCCGATAGGGTTCCGCCGAGATGGCGAGAACGAGAACAGCATTCGCTTCATGCCGGAAGGCGCCAAGGTCGCCAAGGGTGCGCTGGGGGTGACCATCGTCACGTCGGAGGCGTCCACCGGGCGCATCGTGGACGCGGACATCGTACTGAACGGCGAGTACGCCTTCGCAATGCTCGCTGCCGCCGGTGAGCGGGGCATGCCCTACGACCTCCAAAACGTCCTGACCCACGAGGTGGGGCACTTCTTGGGTCTTCCCGAAGAGCGGGAGGACAAGCAAGCCACCATGTTCGCCACCTCGCGAGCAGGGGAATTACTCAAGCGCGACATCAACGCCACCGATCGACGTGCCGTAGGGGAACTCTACGAAGAGCCCCCCGTCCAAGAAGAGGACGCCGTCGGCTGCGGCGGGGCGACCATCGCAACTCGCAATCCGGGACGCACGGGGTGGTGGCCAGTACTGGCGCTCGCTGCCCTCGCCTTCCGGCAGAAGCGGGCCAATCGCCGCAGAACCCCCTCTCGACGCGCGCCGATCAGGCATCGTTGGTGGGCGACCCTGTGTGTTCTTGCTGCGGCCCTATCGTTGAGCGGGGAAAGCAAACCCAGAGCCATGGTAGCGATCGGCAGCAGCTACCAGGACGGCATCATTTGGACCCACTACGCAGTCAGCACCGACTGCAGCTCCTGTGAGCCGCAGGTCATCAACATCGCGGGCGGCAGCCATGGAGGGCTGCATCAGCGGGTGAGCGCACTTCGACTTCCGTCGGATGCAGGTGCCAGCTGCTCGTCGCACTGAGCCCCGGGGCCTGCTCAGCCGCCCTGGGCCTGACGCAAGACCTTTTCCTCGGCCCCCAGCTGCATGATCGCGCTACGCGTGGCATTCGCGATGCGCTTGAACACCCCCTGTGAAGGCGCTTCGTCGAGCAGACCGCCGAAGTCGACGGGCTCGCCGACAACCGTGTGGATCGGTGTGCCCGTGCCGTCGAAATTGCTGCGGATCTGCTTAGGCAGGTCTTCCGTCAACAGGCCGTTGGTGAACACTGGTATCACCGGCACGCACGCTTTGTGCACGAGCCGACCAATGCCGGTTCGCGCGGGGAGCAGTTCGTACGGGTCACCTTTGTTGCGCGTACCCTCCGGGTGGAAGCCCACCATGCAACCGCCGCGGTCGAGCAACCAAGCAAGCTCGTCGAGCCCCATCATGTTGAGCGTGCTGCGGCTCCGCTCGCGAAACATCGGCGGATACATGGAGAAGACCGCCATCGCGCCGTTGACGACGACACCCGCCGGGTGATCGTAGAAGAAATTCGAGCGCACCGGGAAGACGATACGCTGGTGCATCCCGGCCTCGATCAGCTGCACGGTCACGACGTACAGGTCGAAGAAGCTGCGATGATTGCAGGCCAGGATACAGCTGTCCTCGGGGCCGAGCTTGGGCAAGCGCTCGGCGTGATGCAGGTGGCGTAGGTTGCGCGTTGCCAGATCGATCCAATGCCGACCGACATTCATCTGCAGCCAACGCACGCTCTTCGCGAAGGCGCCAGGCTCGAAGCTCTTGCGCGCGAGTTTGAGGTGCGCAAACTCCATCCGAGACAGATGCGGACGAGCTTCCTCCAACAGATCGGGCCGCTTCACCAGGGCCTCGATTTCGCGAGTCCACGCGTCACTCCGCCTCCCGCTCTTCGAAAATGACGTCGATGTAGCCAGGCGGGGGCAGCTGGCCTTCGAGCTGCTCGAAAAGCTCAGCACCGAGCGCATCGGTGTCCACCTCGTCGGCTTTGCCGGCAGCCAGTTCGATGCTGAGCGTGGGGTGCGGCTCCAAGTCGCGTTCGGCGTTGAATGTCTGCTCGATGCGATAGCCCAGCACGTGAGCAACCCCCTCGAGACAAGCTTCGATGCTGTCGGTCATCTCGGCGCTCGGCGGCTGCTCCAGCTCGGCGATCAACACCTCCTCGTCGGCGAGCTGCGGGATGGCCTCGACATAGCCCACCAGTGGCAGTGCCTTGCCCTGCGCCAAGGCACCCAACTCGTGCCGCTGGAGATAGAGCTCTGTCTCGTCCGACGGATTGACGACGGCGCCGACCACCTCTTCGCCGTCGACCACCTGCAGCGCCAGATCGATGGCTACTCGCGCCGGCAAGGTGCAAAACTCGAGCTCCTTGCCCTCAGTGGTCCATTCCACGTAATCGCCGATGGATCGCAGAATGTCGGAATCGGTGAACAGAGGCACGAAGGCTGCGCCGTCGTCGATCTGCAGCAGATGAGGCACCAGGGTCAGTTCCTCACTATCGGTTTCAATCACTTCGCCGACAGGCACGCCTTCGATCGACTTGGCCAAGGGCACCAGTAGTCCTCCAGCATCCACCGCCGCGGCCAGCGGGGCGACGTCGCGCCGTAACCCGCGCTTCGCGCGCCGAACGAGCTCCGTGAGATCATGTAGGACATACTCCTCGGAGGGATCGGCTTCGCCTTCGGGTGCGGGTTTCGAGTCTTTGGGGGATGACACTGCGAGCGGTGCTAACACACGCTAGAGCCGCTGTCGCGGGTACGCCCCTGGCGAGGCCCCCCGGCGCGGGCGCGCGCTTGCTCCGCCCAGGAGTCGGTCGTCGGCCTGGCCGCCGGGCCCAAGTCGGCCTCCACCTTCGCCGAAGTCCCGGACACAAAGGGTGGGCCCGCGATTGTTGGTCCGCCCCCTCCTTGTGGTACGAGAGGGGACTCTGATGAAGGCGTTCGATGTAGCTCGCCGTGTGGGCAGGCTGTTTAGGAAGCGCGAGCGACGTATCGCGGTCGGGTCGCGGCGTGCTCACGTGGAGCTACGCGCGCTGGAAGCAGACGAATACCCGGCGATGGCGGATGCCCTGAGTTCGCT
Organism: Polyangiaceae bacterium; assembly: GCA_050301735.1. GTDB lineage: Bacteria > Myxococcota_A > Polyangia > Polyangiales > Polyangiaceae > SZUA-265. Next base: position 27,963 of record JBNKZR010000007.1, read on the forward strand.
CACCATGCCGTTGGAGCGAATGGAGTGGGTCGAGGTCAACGCCCACACGAGTCGCGTCGTCTTCGCCTACGAAGAGAACGCCTTCGGGGCACACGAGCTCGAGTCCTTGGTGGAGCACGCCGAGGAAATGGCCAAGGTGAGCAAAGCCGGCTTCGAGGAACGCTGTGAGCACCCCGCGGATGCCGAACAAGGCGCGCAACTCCTGGTCGAGTTCAGCGCGGACACGTTGGCCACTTTGATTGGCCTCGGACTGCGCTTGTCTCCGTTCCCGACCGTTCCCTTCAGCGGCAACGGCGTCGCGGTGCTCTCCCTCGTCAGGAGCACTCGAAGACTGCGCCAAGGTCTCGATGAACGGCTCGGACAGCAGCGCTCCGACTTGGTGTTTTCTTTGCTGAACTCCGCCGTGCAGACGATGGCGCAGCGCCCGATGAGCTCGGCGGTGGACGGCCTCCACAAGTATTCGCTGTTGCGTGAACTGCAGGCCCGTCGCGAAGTCTGGCGTCAACGTGAGCTGGAGTTGTGCCAGCGTTCGCCCCGACCGCTGATCGGCGGAGAAGCCAAACCGCAGCGCCCCACGCCTCTGCCTCGCGGGCCGATCGAAGAGTACTCGGAGCGAGCCTGGGCCGTATCCCTCGCCGGCTTTGGTCTGAGCTTCATCACGACCCGCAGCTTTCAGCGGGCAGTCGCCGCCCTCTTCGGTGGCCTTCCCCGACCCGCCAAGATCGGGCGTGAAGTCTTCGGCGCGGAGCTCGGTCGACAGCTCTCGGCACGGCGTGTGTTGGTCTTGCGCCCAGAGGTTTTGCGGCGGCTCGACCGCTTGGATTGCATCGTCCTTCAGGGCGACTTGGTGGCCAGCGACAAGTTCGTTCTCGGTGGGCTGCAAACCGACGATCCGGAAGAAGTCGTTTCGGCACGCGAACGCGTGCGCTCGATGTTCGACCCTGAGCATCCACTCGAGGACCAAGTGGACGGCCTGTGGACGCTGCGCGCCTGGGGCAAGAGCGACGCCACCGTCGACATCCGTCTGCAACAACACGCCGAGCAGCGCCTGTCGCGGGGCGCCTTGGTGCTGTCGTTGGAGCGCGCCGGCCGAGTGGTAGCAGTGGTCGAGGTCGAGATCGTCGCGCGCACAGGGGTGGAAGAGCTGATCGCCGCAGCTCACGACGCACAAATCCGTGTGGTGATCGCCTCCTCCGACGAGGGAGTTCTCGATCGACTCCAAGCCGACGACGTGATCCCGGAGGCCGAAGGGGTCCGCGCCGGTATCCGCCGACTGCAACGAGAAGGGCACACCGTCGCTTTGGTGGCTACGGGTGAATCCGAAGGCCTGCCCCTGGCGGACATCGGCATCGGTCTGCTGCGCGCTGGCGACCCGGTGCCTTGGGGGGGAGACTTGATCTGCCACCAATCCCTCGACGAGGTGCGCTTCTTGATTCACGCCAGTCGCCAGGCGCGCGCCTTGAGCAAGCAGGCGGTGAACATCGCCCTGGGCGCGGCCAGCTTCGGTGCCCTCGTTTCCGCTGGTGGGCTGCTGCGTTTGACGACTCGTCGCGTAGTGTTTGTGGTAAACGCTGCAAGCCTGATCTCGATGGCGAACGGCTATCGCCACTCGGCGCAGCTGCAACGCTTGGAACTGCCCGAGCCTCGAGACCCCACGCCGTGGCATGCCCTAGACGCGCAGGGCGTGCTGGTGAGGTTGGGTACCAGTCTCGACGGCCTGGCACGCAACGAAGTCGTGCGGCGTGCCACGACACCACCATTGCAACTGACGTCGATGTCAGAGCTCGCCGAGGCGGTCTCTGACGAGTTGTTCAACCCCTTGGCCCCCCTGCTCGCCGCCGGCGCCGGCTTGTCTGCAGTCGTGGGCTCCATCGCGGATGCTTCGATGGTGGCCGGCGTCGTCGTGCTCAACGCCCTGGTCGGCGGCGGTCAACGCTTCCGCACCGAGCGCAAGATCCGTGAGCTTTCGAAAGCCGAACCCCTGCGCGCTCGCGTGCGTCGCGAAGGGCAGGAGTTCGTCGTGGACGCGACGGATTTGGTGCAGGGGGACCTCGTGCAGCTTTCTCCGGGCGACGTCGTGCCCGCTGACTGCCGCATCATCGAGGCGCATTCGTTGGAAATCGACGCGTCTTCGCTGACCGGTGAGTCCCTACCGGTGCGCAAGAACACGGGCCCGTGCTTCGACCGCAACATCGCCGACCGCGACTCCATGCTGTACGAGGGGACGGCGGTGGCTTCGGGCCGCGCCTACGCCGTGGTGGTCGCTACCGGCAACTCCACCGAGATGAGACGAGGCGCCTCGGTCGCAAAGCGGAGCCGCGCCCAAGGAGGCGTGGAGCGGCGCTTGCGCGATCTGATGGACTTGACGGGGCCGGTGGCGCTGGCAGCGGGAGTCGGTGTGGTGGGCGGTGGATTACTGCGCGGCCGCCGATTGGACGAGCTCGTCGGCTCTGGTGTCAGCCTGGCCGTTGCCTCCGTGCCCGAAGGGCTCCCGCTGTTGGCCACCGCCGCTCAGTTGGCCGCGGCCCAGCGTTTGAGCAAGAGCGCTGCACTCGTTCGCAACGGGCGATCCATCGAAGCGCTGGGTCGGGTCGACGTCATCTGTCTGGACAAGACCGGCACGCTGACGGAAGGACGGGTCGAGCTGGCCTTCATCTCCGACGGAGAGATCCAGGAGAAGGTGGAAGAGCTGAGTCCTCAGCGAGAGTACGTGCTGAGCACCGGACTGCGCGCCAGCCCGGATCCCGAACTCTTCCCGGAGCACGACCCGACGGACGAGGCGCTCTACCGCGCCGCCCGCATCGCAAAGACGACGGCCCACACCCACGCCGAGGGTTGGACGTTGAGCTCGGAGCTCTCGTTCGAATCCGAGCGCAGCTACCACGCCGCCTTCGGCGCCGTGGGCAAAGAGTTCCGCATCTGCATCAAAGGTGCCCCCGAAGTCGTGCTCCCGATGTGCAGCACGCGCACCAGCGGAACGGAGACGCAAGTCCTCACCGCGGAGCGACGCTCCAACCTCGCCGCCGAGGTGGCGCGCCTGGGAAGGCGTGGTTTGCGAGTCCTTGCCGTGGCAGAAGGCCGCTCCAGCGAGTACCTGGGTGAGTTGTCGCCCGACAAGCTGGAGCAACAGGAGCTGCATTTCCTTGGCTTCTTGGCGTTCACCGATCCCGTGAGGCCCAGTGCGGCCGAAGCCATCCGCGGCCTTCAGCGCGCCGGCGTCCGTACGGTGATGCTGACGGGTGATCACCCCAGCACGGCGAATGCCATCGCTTCCGAGCTATCTCTGACCGACACGCGCAAGCTGATGGCTGGTGGTCAACTCGCCGATCTGGACGACAAAGGTCTCGATAGCGTGATCACGGACATCTCCGTCTTCGCACGTGTCACGCCTGCACAGAAGGTGCGCATCGTGCGCGCGTTGCAACGCGCGGGATGCGTCGTCGCGATGGTGGGAGACGGCGCCAACGACGCCCCCTCGATCCGCCTGGCAGACGTGGGTGTCGCCATCGGCGAACAAAGCACGCCCGCCGCACGCGCTGCCGCCGACATCGTGCTGACGGATGGTCGCATCGAGACGCTCGTCGCGGCGATCGCCGAAGGACGCGCCATGTGGGCGTCGGTTCGAGACGCCGTTTCGATTCTTCTGGGCGGCAACTTCGGCGAGATCGGGTTCACCACCGCCGTCGGTCTGTTGTCAGGCAGACCCCCGCTCAACGCACGCCAGCTGTTGCTCGTCAACCTGTTGACTGACGTCGCACCGGCGATGACCATCGCTCTGCGACCGCCAACTCGAGATACTCTCGACAAGCTGGCGCTGGCGGGACCGGAGTCCACCCTCGGCAAACCGTTGACCAGAGAGATCGCCGTGCGCGCCGCATTGACGGCCCTCGGGGCCGGTATGGCGTGGTCGGCGGCGCGCCTCACGGGCGGTCGCGCGCGCGCCCGAACCGTCGCCTTGGCCGCACTCGTCGGTACCCAATTAGGGCAGACGATGAGCTCCGGACAGGGCAGTCGCGGAGTGCTCGCCACGGGTCTCGGCTCCGCCGCGTTGTTGGCTGCCATCATTCAAACGCCGGGGTTGAGTCACTTCTTCGGCTGCCGCCCCTTGGGACCGCTCGGCTGGGCGACGGCCATCGGATCGTCCGCGGCAGCAACGATGCTGCCGGGCGTCTCACATGTCGTTGCCGATTGGCTGCGAGAACTCGCTGAGCAGAAAACAGAGACGCCTCAGCCAGCAGCTCTTTCGGCCCCACCGGCGGAGCTCGCCAGCGAAGGTGTCGTGGTCATCGAGAGCCCGTCGGGTTCCGAGACAACGGCGTAGGGCGCTTCACGGGGCTGAGCGCTTCACGGTGTTGGGCGCCTGAGCACGCGACGCGCTTGACCAAAGATGGTGCGCGCTCGTGCTTGCCCCGCACGACGCCTGCAGTCGAGCTCGGCTTGAAGCAAGCCCAAAGGACTCAATGGTTGGGTGCCCGAAGCCTCCAACACGAGCTGCTTGAGACGTTCCAACATCTCGGCAGGCGAGCGCACGGTCCGGCCCCAAGCCGAGCTGGTCGTGTCGACAGCCACAGCACTCGCCCCTGAACTCAACTTGCTGCACAGGTCCTCCGTGTCCATCTGGCCGCGAAACGGCAAGTCGAGCTCTTCGTAGAGCTTGGCGAGAGCATCGAGCAGCCTTGGAACCGTGTGCGTTTCGCAGCAACTTCGGGCCAGAGCCAAAGTGTCGAGGTTCGCCTTGCCAGGGGTCGCCAGCAGCTCGAGCATGCCTGCAACGGCTTCTTCTCGCTCGGAGAAGAGCCGACTGTTCTCCGGGTTCGTGAGTTCGAGCACCCCCTCGTCCGAGTCACGGTGTACGACGAGAGGCAGACCGCAGAGCAATGCTTCTTTGGCAGCCGCGGGACTCAACCCCTCGGAGTCGAACGAAGCGAACATTCGACAGGAAGCGTAAACCCAAGCCATGTCCTTTCCGGGCAGCGGCAGGGGTGCACCCTGGGGGTGCAACACCACCAGCACGATGTCGTTGCGATCCTCGTGCGTGAAGTCGCGGTGATACTGCTCGAGCAGACGCGCCAACGTGCCCGGACTCTCCAGCCCCCCTAGCGCCCGACACAAGACGAGCGCCCGCGTCTGAGACCGGCGGTCCTTCAACGCCCGCAGAGCGTGCAGCAACGCACCGACGTTGGCTGCATCGGCAGCGCGAGTCACGCTCACGACGTCCCATTGGCTCTCGCCCCCACGCTGCCGAAAGTACGCAGGAATGAAACTAGCGGCGTCGAATGGCAAGCAGGTCACTCGGTCGCTATCGACGAACGAAACGGCGCCGCTGCGCGCCAGGTGAAAGTCGACCCAAGGCGGCGAGCTGACTTGGGGTTGCGACCAGGTCTCGGCCACCGCCACCAGATACGCCTCCCGCAAGGCCTCGAGCACCCGCCGCACGGGGCGTAGGTCGTCCAGCACGTGGGGTATCTCTTGCCGAGTCAGCACCACAATGCCCTTGCTCTCGCCCTCGGGCCGCTTCATCACGAACGTCAACGATTCACTCCAAGACTGCCGCGCGACGCACCAACCGGTCCGCGGCGGTGGCAGTTTCACAGCCGCAACCAGCCGGCGCAAGGGAAACGCGCGGCTACATCCAGGGCAGGGGGATCAATCGCCGCGCGACACGCCAAGTGACGAAGAGATGTAGCAGAGAGCTCAGAAACACCCCCTGGGCGGCACCCTCGGCACCGTTGAGCCACACCATCAGCGCGCTGATCCCGATCGTCAGCACACCGACCACCAACCCGATCTTCACCAAGTGCCCTGTGCGCTCCGAGTAGACAATCAAGCTTCGTTGTAGGGACGCGATGCCGCGAATCGCAAGACCGACACAGATCCATGGGATGAGCGCGACGGCGGGTGAGTACTTGTCGCCAATGAGCAGGGGAAAGACCCACTTGACCCCAAAATACAGGACCAAGCCGAAGACGATGAGACCAGCCGACGCCAGGTAGAAAGCGAGCGACACGCGGCGCTTGGCCGCAGGCGTGTCTTCCTTCAAACGCTCGAACAACCAGGGTTGCCAAGCTTGGTTGAACGCCGTTGCCGCGCGGGTGGTCAAGCCACTGATCTGGGCGCCCAGGGTATAGAAACCCGCAGCATCAATCCCGGCAAACAACACGATGAACGCACGATCGCCCAGTTGCACGGTGCGGTCCAATGCGGCATTCGGCACGCTCGGCACGGAGAACTTGATCGCATCCTTGGCCGCGGCAGCGTCCCAGCGAGCGCCCGGCCCGATGATGCGACGAATCGTGACCACACAAGCCAAGCCCAAAGCCAGCGAACCCAGCACATTGCCGAGCACCCTGCCCTCCCACTGCAGCTTCGCGGCGATGACGAGCCACAGAGTGGCTCCTGCGATCAGGAGACTGTTGACCCAAGTGACAACGCCGAAGGTCAGCGGTCGCTTTTCGGACTGCAGCAGAGTGGTGGCCACGGTGATGAGGTAACGCCCCAACATCCAGGGCAAGAATGCCAGTGCCCAGAGCCAGCTGATGTTCTCGTTACCCCACCAGAAGTAGGTGCTTGCCGCCAGCAAAGTGACGAGCACCGCGTTGGCCAACGTGGCCAAGATGGTGCTGTGCACGTACGACGGGTAGTCCACCGTCTCTTTCTGGTAGTACCTGCGCCGAATCGCCGTCGGCGTGCCCAACGCTGCGACGGTGAACAGCGCGTTGTACGCCGTCAAGAACAGGGCTGCGATGCCGTAGTCCGCCGGATCGAGGTAGTGGGTGAGGATGGGCCCGACCGCGACGTTGACGCCAGCGGCAACAGCACTCGTGAAGCCGTACGCAAGAGTCTGACGCGCCAGGCCCGAGCCCGTGACTCGCTTGCCGATTTTTGACAGAACCATGTTGGTTCGACGCGTTTCGCTAGCGGGCGATCGGTGTCACCCAGTCGGCATGCTGCTCGATTCGACCGGTTGCGGCGGCCATATACGCCCGCTGCAACTGCGCAGCCAGCGTGTGCTTGCCTGTCCGAAACTCGATGCCATCGATTTCGTGAATCGGGGTCACCTCCGCGGCGGTGCCGGTCATGAAGACTTCGTCCGCACGTAGCAACTCCTCACGAGTGAAGGGTCGGACTTCGACGTCCACGCCCGCCTCCCGCGCCAGAGCCAGAACGCTGTCGCGAGTGATGCCCGGAACGATGGCGGAACGCTCGTCGTTCGTCAGCAGCGTGTGCCCACGCACGACGAACAAGTTGCTACCGCTGGTGCTCGAAACCGTCCCATCCTGGTTGAGCAGGATGGCGTCATCGAAACCGTGGTCGATCGCCTCGTGCGCCGCGAGCACACTGTTGGCGTAGTGCCCACTGGCTTTGGCCATCGTCGGCATGCAGGCGTGGGGAAACTTGCGCCAGGAAGAAACCATGACCCGAATGCCGTTACGCAGAGCCTTCTCACCGAGGAAGTAGCCGAGTTCGCGCGTGGCGATGAACACGTTGACGCTGCACGCCTTCTTTGGCGTGATGTCGATGGGACCGTAGCCGAAGAACGCCAACGGTCGAATGTAGGCATTGGTCAGCCCGTTTTCCCGCGTGACGTCGAGCGCGCCTCGGCACAGCTGCTCCACGGTGTACGGCAGCTTCATGCCATAGAGCATCGCCGAACCGTGCAAGCGCCGCATGTGCTCTTCGAGGCGGAAGAGTGCGGGACCGTTCTTCGTGGGATAACAACGGATGCCTTCGAAGACGGCCGTGCCGTAGTGCAATGCGTTGGCGTAGTAGTGGATGTGCTGGTCTTGGGCCGTCTTGATCTCCCCATTCCACCAGATGTACGGCGACAGGGCTTGCCCCTTGGGTCGTGGAACGGTGAGCGACTCCTCTTGGGGGATCTGTGCAAAGCTGGGCCACTCGACGACGGCATCCTCGGACATGTTCGACTCCTGACGTGGCGTGCGGCCACAGTGGAGCCCAAGTCTAGTGAAGCGCCATGGAAGCGCGAGGATTTTGCGGGACCGGAGCTCGGGGCTGCGCTCCCCTCACGCCGAGCCGGACGAGGAATTGGGAACGATTCCAATCCACTGCGCTCCGCCCGTCGGCTGAGCACCTGGTTCAGCCCCTGCGTTGCTCAGCTAGCGGCCCAAGCCAGGTACACTCGCGCGCATGGGAAGCCGGAGCGCAATGACGACCGTGGGCTGGACACTGGCTGGCTGGTGCCTGGCGTGCGCGCCGACGCCGAAGCCGACGAGCGCCCCGCGCAGCTCGTCCGAGGCGCCGTCTCCGGACGGCAACGTGCAGCCCACCGCCGTGGCAACGACATGGGTCGCATCACGCGAGGCCGCCATCGATTCCTTGTGCCGCACTCTGTCGGAGCTCGATCGGGATTGTGACAAGCGCATCACGGTCGAAGATCGAGCACTTCCGAATTGTCCCAGCGAGGCGAGCTGTGAGCCGCCCGACGGTGGTCTGCCGACGTTCGGGACCAGCTTCGGTGACGTGGCCCTCAGCTTGAATCGCACCTATGAGGCCGCGCAGTTCGTGCAAGAGGTAGTCCTGGGACTGAACACAGACGAGGAGCCGATCGCGATCGACGCGTCGCAGGTGCGCGCGGATCCCGCGAGCTATCTTCTGCGCCGCATCGACGAGCACTTCTGGGCTGGGCTCACTCGACGTATCGGCCCGACGGGTGAGACGCTGCTACAAGCCGTCGCCGACGAGAAGATGGGCGACGGCCAGACGCAAACCATGCCTTGGTGCCGCGGACGCGTGCCCCACTGTGAGGCGAAAACGTCGTCGCACGCGACGACCGGCGAGCACACGCGCGACCCAACCCACTACCTCTACCTGCCTCACGACGATGAGCGCGCCCGGCAAGCCTTCGCCAACGCGTCACTGCCCCAGCAGCTGCTCGTCGAAACGCTGCCGAAAAAAGTTAACACCGACTGGGTCGCTCGCACGACTCGAGCGGGAAAGCACGGGCTGTTGATGTTGGACCTCGACGAGAACCTGCGGGGACGCCCCTTCGTCGTGCCAGGCGGCCGATTCAACGAGATGTACGGCTGGGACAGCTTCTTCATCACGTGGGGTCTGGTGCAATCGACCGGCAAGCTCGCTCTGGCGCGATCGATGGTCAGCAATCAGGTCTACGAGATCGAGCACTACGGCAAGATCCTCAATGCCAACCGAAGCTACTACCTGACACGTTCACAACCGCCGTTGTTGAGCTCGATGATCGACCAGGTTTGGCAGCGCTTGCCGCACGAAAAGGCGGAGCGCGACTGGCTGGAACGCTCACTCGAAGCGGCAATTGCAGAGTACGAGCAAGTCTGGAACGCGCCGCCCCGCCGCACGAGCGTGTGCCGCGGGGCGGTGTGCTTGGCGCGCTACTTCGGCGAAGGCCGAGGTCAACCACCGGAAGTCGAAGCCGGGCACTTCGCCTGGTTTTATCAAAGCCACGCCCTCGAACACGGTCACTGCCCGCTGCCCAGCACGCAACCTGAGAGCGTCCACCGCTTCGTCGCTTGTAGCGAGAAGCTGGCGCGCGACTATCGCTCTGGAAAGCTCGTTGACGCAGCCATCGACACCTTCTTCGAAAATGACCGCTGCGTGCGCGAATCCGGCCACGACACGACCTATCGCTGGTTCGTCGACGGCCAAGAACGCTGCGCGGCGCACGCCACCGTCGACCTCAATGCCCTGCTCTTCAAGTACGAACTCGATCTAGCGCGCTTGCTCGAGTCCGCCTTCGGCGGGAGACTCGGCAAGCACACCAGCGCCCAGTTTTGCGAACGCGCCCAACTCCGAGCCGAGCTCATCGAACGCTATCTTTGGGACGAGCAAAGAGGCGCCTACTTCGACTACGACCTGAGCAGACAACAACGCTCCACTTATCTCAGCAGCACGACGCTGTATCCGCTGTGGGCGTCGGCGCCGAGCCCCTGCAATGTTAGTTTGGTGGACGCCACTCGCGCCGCACGCCTACGGGACGCGACGCTGCCGGAGCTCGAAGCAGCTGGTGGCCTGATGGCCACCTCACCGAAGTCGCTCGAACGCATCGAGCCGCCTCGAATCTGGAAGAACGACGGCAGCGGTCGGTTCGTGCACCGAGCCGTGGGCGGCGATGGCGGGCGTCAGTGGGAGGCTCCCAACGGCTGGGCTCCGCACCAGATGCTCGCCTGGGAGGGACTCGAGCGCTGGAGCCTGGAGAGCGACGCGCAGCGCCTCAGGTACCGCTGGTTGTTCACGATCGTGGAAAACGCTGCCAACTACCACGGCACCGTGCCCGAGAAGTTCGACGTCGTCGCTCGCAGCCACCGGGTTTTTGCGGAGTATGGCAACGTGAATACGGACTTCGCGTACATCACGGACGAGGGATTCGGCTGGATGAACGCGTCCTTCGTCGTCGGCTACGCCGCACTCTCGCCCGAGCTTCGACGAGCGCTTCGCCAGCGTATTCCTCCCGAGACGCTTTTCGACAACGCTGGGAACTGACCCCACCGCAGCTGACGGTGCTCCAGGGTCGCACCCTCGCTGTGAGCGGCCGCACGACGATGCGGCAGAACGGTGGAAGGCAACCTGGCCGGAATCGAGTACTACGACTGGATGAAGTCATCGCACCGTTCGCGCTGGCGGACGGGACCAGATCGTACCCACGAACGGCGGCTACGGCTGCGCCCGGTGCGGTTGAAGGTCGCAGACGCGCAAGCCATACTCGCCAGAATATGAGTCCTCAGCTCAGGCTCCGAGCGAGCGCGTGTTCCTGTATTGCTTTGGCCACGACCCTGATCGCGTGCGGTGGGGAAGAAACCAACGGGGCGAACATGGATCCGATCGTCGGAGCACCGGCAGGCGGAACGTCGGCGGGTACGCCTGCTGGGGGAACGCCGGCACAACCGGGCACGCCCCAAACACCGGTGACTCCGGGCGCCAGCGCCCAAGCAACGAGCCCCGGTGCAGCGGTGCCGGCAACGACACAACCCGGACCTTCGTCGCCCACCCCCGGCGCGCAAACCGGGGTGCCCGCACCGGGAACGACGGCCCCGGTCGATCCTGCACCGGGTGCTACGGGGATCCCGAATCCCGCCGAAGCACCGGGCGCAGGCGGAAGCCCAGGCGAGCCTCCCGCTGGTGCAGGCGGAACACCAGCAGCAGGCGGTGCGGGCAGCACGCCGGTGGCCGGCGAAGCCGTGGTACCGATGGTGTCCGGGTCGACCTACAGTTTCACCGTGGGGGACATCACCTTCGCGGGAGACGGCCCCAGCGGCTACGTCACGGGGCTGACCTTCGGCGGCACGAACCTGCTCACGGGCTCCGCGCTCAACGACATCGCATACGGTTCCAGCTTCTGGACCAGTCCGCAGACGTGGGACTGGCCACCGGCGATCGATGACGCGACCTACACGCACATGGTCGACGCCGCCACCAACAGCGTCGTATTCGTCAGCGCCGACGTGCCCATCGGTGACAACACCATCTCCGTGGAGAAGCGTTTTTGGGGCGACTCCGAGCGCAATGCCGTCGTCACAGAGTACACCGTCAACAACACTGGCGCGGGCGCGTTGAGTTTTGCCCCTTGGCAGATCACCCGCGTCGCCAACGACGGGCTGGTCTTCTATCCGCAAGGGGACAACATGCCCGCAGGTCAGACAGGCCCGTATTCACCTCCTCCCATCAGTACCGTCACGGTCGCCGATGGCATGGTTTGGTACGATTTCACCGGCACGGACGCCGAAGGCAAGTCCGTCAGCGATGGCGCGGAGGGGTGGCTGGCGTACGTGGCGAACGGAGTGCTGTTCCTGAAGAGCTTCCCCGACAATCCCGCCGCCAGTCAGGCTCCGGGCGAGGGCGAGGTCGAGGTCTACGTCGCCCCCGACGAAACCTACATCGAGCTCGAACCCCAAGGAGCCCTGTCCGACGTCGCCGCTACAGCGGCCTCGGATCCGTGGCGCGTCTATTGGTACGTACGCGCCGTGCCCGCGGAGATAGACGTCAGCGTCGGGAGCGCCGCACTGGTCGACTGGGTCCGAACGGTCGCCGCGCCCTAGAACCGCTCTCAGCAGCATCGGCGACCCCAGCAGCAACCCCGGATCGGTTCTCAAACCACATGGGCAGCAAAGGAAAACCCTACCGAACCCTCGTCATCGGTGGCTTCGAGGTGTTGATCGGCAGGAGCGCAGCCGACAACGACGTGCTGAGCCTGAAGATCGCCGAACCCACGGACACGTGGATGCACGTCGCGGAAGGCGTGCCCGGAAGCCACGTCGTGATTCGCAATCCTGACGAAGTAGAAGTCCCGAGAGACGTGCTGAAACGCAGCGCTGAACTGGCAGGGTGGTACTCGAAGGCGCGCCGCCAAAGACGGGTGAACGTGCACTATTGCCGTGCCTCGGACGTCAAGAAGCCGCGTGGTGTCCCTGCGGGTACCGTGGAGATCGAGCGCTATCGCGCCATCATCGTCGAACCCCGCGGACCTGAGGAGGCCGACTGAGCAACGACGAAGCGATCCCCCGATCGTCGTTCGAGCCGTAGCGGTCAGCGTGTCAAGCGCGCCAGACTACCGGTGGTGAGCGACATCACTTGGCCGCTTTCATCATCCACGGAGCCGTTGTTGACCCAATACAGGCCATTGCCCGCGACAGCGAGCATACTCGGACACCAGACCTCAGTCGTCAACACGACCACCGAACCGTCGAGCAACGACACGCGTTGCACACTGCCTTCAGCAGCATCGCAGTACCTGCCTTCGGGTTGGGTCGAGACGTACGCGTAGTCCCCCGCCACCGCGAGCCCCCAAGGCTCCGCGATCGTGGCTACGACGCTGGACGTTCCGCCGCTCGGAGCGATGCGGTTGAGTGTTCCAGCTGTCACGTTGTTGTACAGCAGCTCGCCTTGGTAGCTCGCCAAAGCGCCAATCCGGTCGCCGGCCTCGGGGACCAATACCGTCGTTTCGATCGTCTCGAGATCGATGACCACCAGCTCACTGAGGGTGTTGCCCTCTGGCTGACGTTCGTCAGTCACGACGAACAGGTTCTCCTCCGTTGGATACACCCACTGTGGTGCCCGTCCTTCAGGCAACCACAGCGGCTCGGCCATCCCACCCTGCAGGGGCACACGGCTGACAGCGAAGATGGAGGCCCAAAACACGTACTCATCGTTGGCCGCAACCTGGTACGGATAGTCACCCGCCAACGCGCGCAGCGTTTCTTCACCGGTGAACTTGTCGTACGCGACGTAGCTGTCCTCGTCGGAGTCGGCAGTCCAAACCCAAGTGTCGGTCACTGCCACTCCGGTGATGTCGAGTTGTTCGAACAGCGCGCTGGATTCACCCGCCGGTCCGTCGATGGCCATCACCAACAAATGATCGGGCTCCCCGCCAGCGCTCAAGTGGCGCCGATTGGCGACGTAGATGCGCTCTTCGTCGACCGCCAGACGGGCGGGAAAGTCCAACTCCGAAAGCAAGACCTCGGGCACACCTGGTTCGATGGGCGACCCAGACGAGGCCGCCGAAACGGGCGCCGGGGGATCGTTCTGTGGCCCCGGGTCCGGACCAGCGGTGGGAGCGGGATCCGGAGACGTCGAGGAGGTCATCGGTTGCCCTGCACCGCTAGCGGCGGGCGAAATCACACCCGTTTCGGGCGAAGGAGTGGCTCCGACTGTACTCTGGACACCCACATCCGTGGCAACTCCGGGCTCCGGAGCGGGCTCCGTGACCGACTGCCCGGCGCTCTCGCCCCCCGCGCAGGCGACGACTCCCAACAGCGGGAGATAGCGACTGAAGACGCGCGCACTCATGACGCGAAGCATACAACGGCCATGGCACGAACCTTCCTTTGTCGCCGCCCATGGCCTCAAATGGGTCGAGGACGGCAACTCCCGCCTGAGCCTGCAACGCCGCGGATCACGGCGAATGCCGGCGCATTTCCCTCATCCGGCCCCGCCGAAACGCTCGTCAGGTCGCTTCCGTCCCTCCTTGCGCTGCGGCCTCTGGCCTCGCCAAGCGAGGACGAGGGGCATCGAGGCCCGAAAGCAATTGCTCACTCGCCGTTCGTTCACCCAAACCACACCGACTCGACCCCGCGCTGGGCCAGGCGATGCTTGAGAACTCGCAGCCCCCAGCGGAAGCCAGGGACTGCGAGCAAGCGCCCTCACTGGTGTTGCTGTTCGGACGCGCAACGCAAACGCACTCCACGTTACGCGCGTTGAAATGCCCTTCGGTGCCCGATCGGTATTTGCGAAAACCGCGAAAGATGCGCGATCGAGCGACATTTCACCGGTCGTTGACTTTTGTGGTCTGTCAGAATGAATCTGGCACATCGAGTAGGGCCGGGGGT
>JBNKZR010000008.1:0-41442 GCA_050301735.1 Polyangiaceae bacterium
CCATCACGCCTTCGAGCTCCCCCTGCGAATCGAACGAGAGCTCGAATTGCACGACTTGTGAAGCGCTGCTCACAGGGCTTAGCCTGGACGATATTCGCGGTCGTGCAAGCCATGCTCCCAGGCGCGCGCGGTCGCCTCCCGCAGCCCACTCCGAGCGCCACTTCGGGCTGTCCCAAAGGGCATCCTCGCTCTGTCCCTCGACGCAGCCGCGGAGGCCCAGTAGAGCGTGGAGATGGCAAAGCTGCCCTTCGTTTCCATCAACGTGCGTCCCGCTGATGGGCTGCGCGTGAATCGCCGGGACATCGTTCGAGCTTATGCGGAAGCCATCGAGGCTGGGCGTCTCACCGCGGGCATGCGCCTGCCTCCGGTGCGGGCGTTGGAACACCAGTTCGGGATTTCCAAGAACACCGCCCAATCCGCCTACGACGAGTTGGTCGCGCGCGGCCTGCTCGACAGTCGTCGCCGCGAGGGAGTGTTCGTGGCAGCAGAGCGTCCGACCCACGGCACTCGCGTCGTGCGCCAAGCCGCACCTGCCGCGCTGCGCAAGATCGACATGCCTCGGCCTCAGCCCGTGCAACGCAATCGTGTGGAGCTCAGCACGGTGTTCATTCAGCCGGAGCTGCTACCCAAGAAGCAGCTCGAGGACTGCATTCGCTCGGTGCTGCATTCTCCCGGTTTGCAGCCCTTCTACGACGCCCAGGGGCATCCCGCCTTGCGGACGGCCATCGCCGAACGACTGCAGCGCCGCGGCATGGATGTCGCTCCCGATGACGTGATCCTCACCACGGGTTCCCAACAGGCGTTGGACTTGGTGGCTCGCTCCCTGGCTCAGCGCAAGGTCTGTACCGAAGATCCGGTGTACGCCTACGCCCGGCAGCTCTTTCAGAGCTTGGATTGTGAACCTTTGGGTCTGCCTCTCGATCCATTTTCAGGCGTGGACCTCGATGCTTGGGAGGCGCTCATCTCCGAACATCGCCCGTCGCTGCTCTACGTCATTTCCAGCTACCAGAACCCCACCGGCTACTCCTATTCCACCGCCGAGCTGGAGCGCATCCTCGAGCTTTCGGAGCGCTATGGCTTTGCCTTGCTAGAGGACGATTGGGGATCGGACATGCTTTCCGGTACCGAGTATCGTCCGACCCTGCGGGCGTTGGGTGGGCAGAACGTCTTGTACGCCAACTCGTTCACCAAGAAGCTCTGGCCGGCGTTGCGTTTGGGGTATCTCGTCGCTTCGGGTCAGTCGCGGGACACCCTGGTGGCCGCCAAGCGCGTTTCGACCCTGGGCAACGCCGCCTTGCCGGAGGCTGCACTTCACGAGTTCATCGATCGCGGTTACTACGACTCGCATCTGGAGAGCCTGCATGGTGAATTGGACCGTCGCTATCGTGCATGCCTCGAACTGCTGTGGCAAGTGATGCCCCCGAGCGTGAAGTTCAGCCAGCCCGGTGGCGGGCCCACGTTGTGGCTCGAGTTGCCACGACAGGTGCAGCTCGACGAACTCCGGCGCTTGATGCTCGAGCGGGGCGTGTATGTGGAGAATGCGGACCGCCACTTCTACGCGGACCCGCACCTGCACGGGTTTCGTGTCAGCTATGCGTTTCTGGAGCCAGAGGTGCTGCGCCGGGCCATGGTTGCGATGGCTGGCGTGCTGGAGCAACACTGGGGGCTCTCGGCGGCCGACGACGGAGTCGCCCCACCTGCTTCGGAGCGCTCATGAGCGTCGAGTCACCGAGTGTCGAGTCGCGCGCGGAGACGCCATTGGCCGAGTTCGCGCGCTGGCATGAGGACGCCATCCGCTGCAACGACCCGATGGCGAACTGCTTCGTGCTGGCCACCGTCGGCGAGAGCGCGCCCAGTGCTCGGGTGGTCTCCTACCGTCCAGGACCCGCCGGGGAGTTTCGCTTCTTCACCAACTACCGCAGCCGCAAAGGACGAGAGCTGTCGCGGGACCCGATGGTGGCCGCTGTCTTCTTGTGGTTGTCGGCTGGGCGTCAGGTGCGCGTCGAGGGAGAAGTCGAGCAGCTGGACCGCGCTTCGTCGGAGGCTTACTTTGCCGGTCGGCCTCTCGAGCATCAGTTGGCCACCGTGCTGAGCCAGCAATCGGAAAGCCTCTCGTCGCTGACGGCGCTTCGGCGACGGCATCAGAGCTTGCTCCGGCAGCACCGCGAACGGGGCAGCGCGCCGTCGTGTCCAGAGGGGTGGGGCGGCTACGAACTGTCCGTCGCGCGTATCGAACTGTGCCAGCGTGGCAGCTTTCGTATGCCCGAGCGTCGCTTCTACCAACGAACGCCCCGGGGCTGGGAGATGCAGCTGCTTTCACCCTGAGCTCTTTCGCCCGTGCGTGGCGCTCGTCATGTGTGTCACACTCGAGTTGTGGTATCGAGCAGCGAAGTCCCACGAGCCAGCGTTGGCGCCAGTTCCCCCGTCACCTTCGACGATGTCGAAGCAGCGCGGCGCACGATCGCCGGTGCTGTTCAGCGTACGCCCACAGTCCCCTCGGTCACGCTTTCGGCGCTTTCCGGCTGCGAACTGTGGCTCAAGCTGGAGAACCTCCAGTTCACCGCGTCGTTCAAGGAAAGAGGCGCGCTCAACAAGCTGTCCAGCCTGAACCCCGAAGAGCGTGCGCGGGGAGTGGTCGCGGCTTCGGCCGGTAATCACGCACAGGCAGTGGCTTACCACGCGCGACGCTTGGGCATCGCCGCGACCATCGTGATGCCGGAGACGACGCCGTTCATCAAGGTCTCCAACACCGAAGTGCTCGGCGCCCGCGTCTTGCAAGTCGGAGAAACGGTCGATGGGGCAAGCGACAAGGCGCGCCAGTTGGCGGAGGACGAGGGCCTGGTGCTCGTGCCGCCGTACGACGACCCGTTCGTCATCGCCGGACAGGGAACCTGCGCGCTGGAACTGCTGGAAGACGCGCCGCCGCCGGACGTCATCGTGGTACCGGTTGGTGGCGGCGGGTTGATCTCCGGCATCGCGCTCGTGTGTGAACGTCTGGCGCCCCTGACGAAAGTGATCGGTGTGCAGGCGGAGCGATTCGGGGCGATGGTGCGCCAATTCGAGCGCGTACGTCGCCCACCCGACGCGCTCGCGGCCATCCCCGACGTAGAGGACGTCACTTTGGGGCCCTTTGGAGCGGACACCTTGGCCGATGGCATCGCCGTCAAGAAACCCGGCAAGCTGACGAGCGAGATCGTGATTCGCGAGGTCGATCGCATGTTGCTGGTGGACGAGGCGTTCATCGAACGCGCCTGCAACGAACTGCTCGAGTACGAAAAGACGGTGGCCGAAGGGGCAGGGGCCGCCGGATTGGCTGCGGTGTTGCAGTACCCCGAGCTCTTTGCTGGCAAACGCGTCGCCTGCGTCATCAGCGGAGGCAATATCGACCCCCGCGTGATGGCGGATACCATCTACCGTGGCTTGGCGCGCACGGGCAGATTGGCGCGCCTGCGAGTGGACGTCAAAGACCTGCCGGGCTCGTTGGCGGACATCACTCGCATCATTGGGGATGCGGGAGCCAACATCGTGGAGGTCGTGCACGAGCGCGTGTTCCTCGCGTCGCCAGCGAGGCGCACGCGGCTCAGCATCGAAATCGCGACGCGAAACCGCGCGCACGTCCAGCGCGTCGCGGACAGCCTGCGGCGCAGCGGTCACGAAGTCGACGTCTTGTAGTCGCCGCCTCGCTTGCCGCGTGTGCCTGTGCGTTCACGTGTTGTCGGCGCCCGCGACCGCACGCACTCAACGTTTGCTGGTGTCGACGAACTCGTGTTCGAACGGGGGCGGGTGCTCGTCTCTGCCTGCTGCTTCGTAGGTGTCCCAGTTTTCGAGCTTGCCGGCGTCACGCGGGTTCTCTCGCTCGAGAATACGTCGGCGGCGCTCCTCGGCGCTGCAGGTTACGAGGATGATGCGAACTGGAGCACGCAGTCGCGCGCTGAGCTCGGCCGGCCACGACGCTGTGCGCCGCTCGCGGGTGAAGGGTCCGACGATGACACAAGGAACGTGAGGCAAGTTCTCGCACGCGATGTCGAAGAGGGTCTCGTAGATGGGCTCGCGCAGCAGGTGCTTGAAGTCCGCTGAGTCTCTGTCCGCCGGATCGTGGCCGCTCCGTTGCATGACCAGTTGCGCGAGGCGTTCCGTACAGGTGTCGATGTCGACCAGCGCCGCGCCGAGTTCTGCCGCCAGTTTCGCGCCGTAGGTGCTCTTGCCGACGCCCGCGTTGCCGCACACCACGATGGCTTGTTTTCTCTCACGCACGCGCCGACGCTAGCATGGAACCGCCCGCCTTTGACTGGGCCCGACACCGCAGTCCTCCAGCGCCGACCACGCTCAGATGGCTTCGAGGGCTTGCTCGAGATCGTAGAGCAAGTCCGAAGCGTGTTCGAGACCGACGCTCATTCGGATCAGCCCAGGATTGACACCGTAGGTGCCCAGGAGATCGGGTGGGACGTCGGCGTGGGTCATCGACATGGGATGCTCGACCAGGCTCTCCGTTCCGCCGAGCGAGACGGCAAGTCGGAAGACCTCGAACGAGTCGAGCACCTCGTAGGCTGCTTCTTGGCCGCCCTTGACCTCGAAGGCGATCAACGAACCAGGTCCCGTGCACTGCTTCTTGTAGAGGGCGTGTTGTGAGTGACCGGGGGTGATCAGCCCTGGGTACTGCACGCTCTCCACCTTGGGGTGTTCCGCGAGCATGTGTGCGATTTTCTGAGCCGTCTTTGCTTGGCGGCGCATGCGCACACTCACCGTTTCGAGGGAGCGCATCAGCAACCAGCCCGTGAAGGGGTTGGCCATCGTGCCCAGAATCGTGCGGTAGACCTTGAGCTGATCGATCCAGCCCTTCTTACCGGTGATCACCCCCGCGATCAGATCGCTGTGACCGCCGATGAACTTCGTGGCCGAGTACAAAACGAAGTCGGCGCCGAGCAGCGCCGGGCGCTGAAAGACGGGACCCAGCAGCGTGTTGTCGACCATGGTCAACACCGGGTGACCATGCTGTTTGGCGAGTGCCTTGGCCAGTTCGGAGATGGCCTTGATGTCGACCAATTCGTTCGACGGGTTCGCGGGGGTTTCGATGAAGAAGAGGCGTACTTTTTCGGGGCCGAGCTGGTTGGCGAGTTCTCGCATCTTCGAGGCGGTATCGCTGCCGGCCCGCACCGAGTGTGTGTGGATCCCGAACTTCGGCAAGATGTGCTCGAGCAGGTAGTGCGTGCCACCGTAGACGGGAGCGCTGGAGATGATTTCGTCACCGGGTTTCAACAAAGCGAGCAACGAAGTCGCGATCGCGGCCATGCCAGAAGAAAAGACAGCGCCAGCCTCCGTCTTGTCCCAAGCCGCGAGTCGGGTTTCGAACATCTCCAGGTTCGGGTTGTTCAGGCGGCTGTAAATCAAACCAGGGACTTCGCTCGGCCTCTGCTCTCTGAGCCCGTATGCGAGCTCGAAATGGCGCTTCCCGGCTTCAGCATTCTTGAACTGGAATGTCGACGTCAGAAACACCGGCGGCTTGACTGCCCCCTCCGACAAGAACGGGTCGTAGCCGTACCCGAGCGCGAGCGTTTCGGGGTTGAAGTCCTTGCCCCCCTTCGAATGTTTGCGATCCATGATTGAGTATGTCTCAGCGTCGTGTCGGGTGCACGCCGAGACACGAAACAATCCCTCGTTGGCCGGCATTCATCTCGCACGCTCCGAACGTGATCGATTAGCGCCGTCGCCGGCGTGTCAACAACGCGGCGCCGAGCAGCACGCCCAGCCAGGCGGCGCTCGACGACACGGGGCGTCCGACCACACGACAACCGCAGTTGTCGTCATCGGTCGATGCATCGCTGTCCGCCTCGTCCGTGGTCGCGTCATCATCGTCATCGGTTGCTTCGTCGGTGACGTCCGAAGAACCAGCTCCTGCATCGGGTTCCTCGCCGTTCGGCTCAGCGCTGTCGGTGCCCTCGTCGTCTTCACCCGAGCTGGTATCGTCGCCGGTGCCACCCTGGTCCGAACCCCGGTCCTCGACCCAGTCGTAGTAGGGCGGCATGCACATGGAGATACTGCCCGACGTGCAGTCATCCGTTTGCTCCTCGTCGCCCGCGCTCGCATCGCTCGGTTCGTCGGGAGAGGATGCGTCGACTGCCATAGGTTCGGCACTCCCCGCGTCCGCCTCACGGGGGTCGGCGGGGGGAGGATCGCCTTCGGTGCTGTCAGAGCCCGTGTCGACGTCGCCCGTTCCACCCGAGCTGTCGCAACCCCACGCCGACACGACCTCACAGGACCAGTCTTCGGGGCACTCGGAGTCCTGCTCACACTCGATTTCCTCCGCTTTGCAGTAGAAGTCTCCGGTGCCTTCACATTGGCACTCGGGCTTCTGCGTCTCGTCGGTGCTGTCCGTCGCCGCGTCGGTACCTGCGCTCGCAGGCTCGGTACTGGCACCTCCTTGGCAGTCGCAGCGCTCTCGCTCGACGCAGCTGAATCCCTCAGGTCCGCAATCGCTGTCCTCTTCACACGGCAATGCCCAAGCGGGTAGGCACAGCGCGTCCGTTTCCGTCGTGCATTCGGGCTCTGCGCTGCAGTCCGTCACGTCGTCGGGGCAGGCCACGTCGACGCACTCCTCGATTTCCACGACGTGGCACGACAAGCCCTCGGCGCAATCGCTGTCCTCTTCACAGGGGCCGGGCACGCACTCGGACCATTCTTCGGATTCACAGTCGACGGGTTCACAGTCTTCGCCTTCCGCGCAAGCCGAGTCGCCACAAGTGGAGGCGCCCACGACTTCGCACACGAAGCCTTGTTCGCAATCGCTGTCGCTGTCGCACTCCGATTGAGCGGAGGCCGTCGAAGCCAGGGTGAGAATGGAGAAGCAAGTCAATTGTCGCAGAATGTTCACGGGTACCTCCAAGCAGGCGAGATATGTGCGTCGACGCAGACGGGGAAGAGCAGGTTTACCCACCTCGGCCCGGTGCCGACGGTCGAGCGCAAGCACGGCGCGTGCCAAGCCTTGAGCACGGACCAAGCCGTCATCCAAGGCGCCGAGACCAATGGCGGCTGCCAAGGAGAGTTCGTCGGGGGAGTCGTCGGCTCGACTCGCGCTGCCACACGTTGACGCCGCAGGTCATGCCGTCGCATAACCGCTGCATGTCTCGTCATCAGACCGCCATTTTGGAGCCTGTGAGTTCCAGAGCGCGAAGCTTGAAGTTCCAGCTGCGGCCCGATGTGTCGGTCGCCGGCTTGACTGGCGCGCTCGCGCAGCGCCCGATCGGCGATGAGGTGGTCGGCTTGGGCTCTTCCGTCGTTGCTGCGGTTGGGGCCGAGGTTTCGGGGCTACGCGAGCTGCCGAGCTTCGGCGCAGCCTCAGTTGCCGTACCGAGTACGCCAGCCGCGGTTTGGATTTGGTTGCGGGGGGACGACCGCGGTCAGTTGGTGCACCGCACCCTCGATTGGAGTGAGACGCTGAACGAGTGGTGCGTGTTGGACGACGTCGTCGACATGTTTACCTATGACGGGAATCGCGACTTGAGCGGTTACGAGGACGGCACGGAGAATCCGGAGGGTGACGAAGCGAGGGCCGCAGCGCTAGTGAGCGGAGCAGGACCAGGCTTGGACGGCTCGAGTTTCGTGGCCGTGCAGCGCTGGCTTCACGATCTGCGCCACTTGCGCAGCATGAACGAGGCTGAACGCGACGACGTCGTCGGGCGCCGTCGTTCGGACAACGAGGAGTTCGAATCAGCTCCCGCTTCTGCCCACGTCAAGCGCGCGGCGCAAGAGAGTTTCGAGCCGGAGGCCTTCGTCGTTCGGCGCAGCATGCCGTGGGGAGATCAGCGGGGGGAGGGGCTCGTCTTCGTCGCATTCGGTCGCAGTTTCGACGCGTTCGAAGCCATCTTGCGGCGCATGGTCGGACTGGAAGATGGCATCGTGGACGGCCTCTTCCGCTTCACCCGGCCTTTGGACGGTTCCTACTTCTGGTGCCCACCACAGAGCGAGGGGCGATTGGATCTGTCCGTCTTGCGCAAACGCTGAGGCGCTGCTCACCAGCCCACGTAGCTGACGGCGAGCTGCTCGCTGCCCGACGTGTAGCCCACGATTCGCACGTTGATTTGTTGGACCATGCTACCCGGCGTGAAGTCGCCCCAACAAACGTAGGGGCTGCTGGCGTCCTCGTACAAGAAGGCGACACCGTCACTCGTGTACGTATAGTAGGCGCAACCCGCGTCGCCGTTTTCGAGACTGACTTCGATGTCGCTCGTCGAGGAAGCCATGATCGCGAGGTTGGCTGGGTCGATGGCGTACGGCTGATCCAATGCGAAGGCGATGACACCGATCTGCTCGTAGTCCCCCGCGCCGAAGTCGAAGGACATGTTGAGCGTCGCCTCGGTCGAGCTCGCTTCGTAGCTGTTGACCAAGTCCTCTCGGATCAAGAAATCGGGGCGCGAAACTGCGCCGAAGTAGCCGACGTTGCTGCAGCAGTCACTTCCGCACCACAGCAACGTGCAGGCGCTGCAATCGCGCGCGACTGCTTCGCCGTCGACGCAGTCTTGCCCATCACCGGTCGCGCACATACCACTGGGAGTACAGCTGCCCGTGCTCGGCGTGGGTTCACTGCTCGGCTCCGCCGGACCCTGCGACACGGCGGTTGGGTTCTGCTGCATGTGCTGGATGACGAAGGGAGCGTGGCCGTTCAGATCGCTCGACGTCCAACCGCCCTGTGTCGACACGTTGCGATCGACGAAGAAGCACGTTGAGTCTTCGCAGCCGTCGAGTTTCCAAGCCGTCCAGCTGATGGCGTTGGCGTCCATCCAATCGTGCCAGCTGGCGGCGTCACTCTCGCACACGATGCCGTCGAGACCGCCATCGGCGTCGGCCGCGCCCCACTCGGTGACGAACAGCGGCAAACCGCGATCGAGGGCATCTTGCCCTTTGGCTCGCAGCTCGGCGCCGTGCGTGCAGGCGTAGAAGTGCAAGGTGTACATCAGGTTGCTGCCAGCGACGGGGCTGGCGGCCGCGATGTCGACGTCTTGCGACCAGTTGGGGGTGCCCAACACGATGACGTTGTCCGGATCGTGCTGGCGGATCGCCGCACTCACCGCTTCGTGGTAGGGCTTGAGCGCGCCCGTCCAGCTGACGTCCAACGGTTCGTTGTAGGTTTCGTACAAGACGTTGGGCACGTCGCCGTAGGTTTTCGCCATGTCGCTGAAGAAGGCGACGGCTTCCGCCTGGTGCAACTCTGCGGCGTGGTCGTGCCAGTCGATCAACACGTAGATCCCGAGTTCGATCGCGTTCTCCACGATGGTTGCGACTTGCTGGCGCGCCTTGTCCGGGTTTTCGAGATAGGCGTCGTCTTCATCGACGCCCATCGCCGCTCGGATGATCTGCAGGTTCCACTCGTCGCGCATGTAGCGCACGCCTTCGAGACTCTCGGCGTAGCCCGTCGGTTCCCAATTCAGCCACATGCTGCTGGCGCCCTTGAGCTGGACGACGTTGCCGGCCTCGTTGACGAGCTGTGTGCCTTGCACGCGCAGCTGGCCGTGGATGCCGACGGGGGTTTCCGGATCGGCGCCGGAACTGTTGCTCGGTGTCGACGATTGTTCGCCACCAGAGCTGTCCGTTCCACTCGGGTCGCCGCCGGAGGAGTCAGTGCCGCTGCTCGAAGGGTTTGCGGGGTCGGTGCTCGCGCTCTGGGTGTCCGTGCCAGAACTCGAGCTGCCGTCGATCTCGTCGGTGGTTCCGGTATCGTCCGTCCCAGCGTTGCCGGTATCGTCCGTCCCAACGTTCGCGCTTTCATCCGTCGAGTCGGCGTCGGTTTCGTCCTCCACGCACAGGCCCGAATAGCAGGCGAGGTCACCGTTGCAGGTGTCGTTGGGATAACATTCGCAGCCTTCGTCGCCCCGTTCGCAGTCTGAGGAGGCTCCGCCTGAAGAAAGACAACCGGTCAGTGCCGAACTCAGCAGCAGCAGAAGAAGAAATGGGGTCGAAGCGGTGGAACGAGACGAGGGCGTTCGAAGCATGTCCCGTAGGGGTAGCAGAAAGCTCCGGACGTGGCCGCCAGCGCGCTCGACCACTGCGATCGTTTCAATCCACCATGGGGACCACACTCTCGCAGTCGTCACCCCCCCAGTAGGTGAATGTAGCCGCCGCGCCGGTGCGGGTGGTGATCTCGAAGCGATCGCGCCCGTGCCCGCTGACGAAACTTCGGCCGTAGAATCTCTTCTCGAGAGTCTCTTGGCCGCTGCCCACCTCCACCTCCATCCCGGCGGCCGTGGCAACCTCCCTGGTCCACAGGTCGTCGCCTCGGCTACCGATCTGTCGCGTGCTCCTGGAGTTCACGGTCAGATCGTGGCAGCGGATGTTCGGCGTCGTCAGGGCGGGAGTCGCCATCGCCGACATGAGCACCAGGGTCCTGTCCGGCGGATCGTCGAAGGCATTGCAGGACGAGGTGAACGACGACCCGAGACACAAGAGAGCTGCTCGCGCTGTGGTGATGACCCTGGATCGCTGTGCTCTCCTCACGCGGCGCAGTGTCGCACGAGAGCTCTCCGCGCTCAAAGCGTCGCAGTCTGGTGGGAGTGGTGCAACGCTTGCGCGGTCCGCCCAGCTCGGGTCGGGGAGGGAGGCTGCCTGCTCGACGAAAGCGCTCTGGGGTGATGGGCACGGAGATTGCTGTTAGACTCACCCTGCCCCACAGTGGTGCTGAGCTGGAAACCGCGGCGATTCAGACGCGGCGATTCAGAAAGGATGAGCCATGAAAGAAGTGACACGGACCACGGCGAGCCTCGTAGCGTTGGCGGTGCTTTTGTCTGCCAATCAGGTGGCGGCGCAATCGGCAGCCGCGCCCAACGACGCCGCAACTCCGACACCGGCGGCGGCTCAGCCTGCTCCCGCTGCTGCTTCCGAGGCGCCCGCCCCCGCGAGTCCGGCGGAGGCCGTCCAGCCGACGCCCGCAGAGTCGTCTGTGGCTCCGGCTCCCGAAGCGGCGGCCTCTCCCGCGGAACCGGGCACGACCGAGCCGAGCGCAGCTGCCGGCGAGCAGCCCGCGGCCCCCGAAGCAGGCGCCCCAGCAGCCGCGGCCGATCCATCAGACGAGGAGCCCGAGGGGGATCCCGTTTCGCGGCGTCCCGCTTCGGCGCCCGAAGACGCTCCTGCGACACTCTTCGACACGATGGATGGCACGAAGATGGGCGGCTTTGGCGGCGTCGGGGTAATGTACACCCAGCTCGCTGAAGAGGACGTCGCGTCGGTGTGCGGCGAGGGTGCGCTCATTTTCGACCACGCCTTGACCATTGGCGGTGGCGGCTGCGGCGTCGTGACCCACGTCGACGGTGAGGACTACGGGCCAGATACGCTCGATGGTGACCGACTGAATTTCGGCTACGGCGGCCTGATCGTGCGTTATCACTTCATGCCCAAAGAGATCGTCAACGTTTCGGTCGGGACGCTGATCGGCGCTGGCGGCGTTGCCATCTCCAACATGAACTTGATGGAGAGTGAAAGGGACACGCGTCGCGCTCATGCCCAGGGCGTGTTCGTCGCCGAGCCGCAGCTGGGCGTCTACGTCAACATCAGTCGCTGGTTGCGTTTCGGTGCCAGCGTGGGCTACCGAATGGCAGCCGGCGTGGTGCTCGAAAACATGTCCAACTCAGATCTCAGCGGCCTGGTGGCGGGCGGTACGTTCCACATCGGCCGCTTCTGAGTTCTGGGGCCATGCCGTCACCCCGGGTCGAAATCACCTACTGCCGAAAGTGCCGCTTCCTGCTCCGAGCGAGCTGGCTGGCGCAAGAACTCCTGACGACGTTTGCCGAGGAACTCGGCGAGGTGGCGCTGTTGCCCGGCGAATCGGGGGTGTTCGAGGTGCGCCTCGACGGTGCTGTGCTGTTCGACCGAGCGCGCTCGCGTCGCTTTCCGGAGCCGAAAGAGCTCAAGCAGATGATTCGGGACCGAATCGCTCCGGACAAGGACCTCGGTCACTCGGATCGATGATGGCTGGACGTATGCCGACGGCGGCGGCATATCCGAGCCATGACGTTGCGGCAGGGACTTCTCCTCGTCGACCACGGTAGCCGCCGCGAGCGCTCCAACGCACAGCTGGCCGAGGTGGCAGAGCTGGTGCGCCAAGAGCTGGCGGTCGACGTTCCGGTCGCCATCGCCCACATGGAGATCGCACAGCCCGACATCGCGACGGGAGTGACGACCTTGGTTCAGCAAGGGGTCGAGCACATCGTCATCGTTCCCTACCTGTTGGCAGCCGGGCGCCATGCCGAAGAAGACATCCCGCGCCTGGCAAGGCAAGCCAGCGTGGCGCACCCAGGGGTCAGCGTCGAGGTCGCGCCGTGCCTGGGTCCCGATCGCCTGTTGGCTCAGCTGGTCGTACGTCGCGCCGTGGGCGCTGGTCTGAAGCGTTGAGTGGTGCCGCGCCCTGGTCGCGCCGCAGTGGCGTTTCGGGGGGCCCTCATGTAGCCTGCGGCCAGGAGTGACGCAGTGACGGGACGCATCGTGATCGCTTGTTATCGCCCGAAAGCTGGCAAGGCTGAGGCGCTGCTGGAATTGACGAAGACGCACGTCGCTCGCCTGAGGGCGCGAGGTTTGGTCACAGACCGTACACCCATCGCCATGCAAGCCGCCGATGGCACTGTCATCGAAGTGTTCGAGTGGGCGTCGAAGCAAGCGATGGAGCTTGCCCACGACGATCCCGAAGTGCTCGCGATGTGGAGCGAGTACGCCGAGGTCTGCGACTACGTGCCTGTCGGCTCGGTCGTGGAAGCGCAGCAGCTCTTCTCCGAGTTCGCTCCCATCGCTACGGGTTGACTCTTGCAGTGAGGCTTGCCCCTGCGACTCGCCAGGCGCGCTGCATCCGTTCGCAGTGGCGCGACCCACACCAGATCGCCCACCTGGGAGAGGAGAAGGCAGCGTTTCCAAGGGCTTAGGGGTGTACACGCGGCGGCGGGCCGGCGCATCTCGGGCGTGACGCATCGCTTCAAGGCCGTCTCACGTTGCTCTTCCGCCTCGTTCAGGTCAGCTGCCGCGTATCCCCCTGGGAAACCTGGGCGCTCACCTCCCGCGTTGTTTCATTTCCACCCGAATTCGCCTAGAAGAGCGACCCGTGAGCGCAGAACAACAGCAGAAAGTCCACCATCCGGTCCTCTGGGTCATCAGCAACTACATTGCGATGGGGATCCCGTTCTCGATGGTCATTTGGGTGTCGGGAACGATGTTCAAAGACCTCGGGCACAGTGACTCGGACATCACCGTTCCGATCGCCGCTATCGGCATCATGTGGTCGCTCAAGCCCTTCTGGGCGGGCTTTCTGGACATCTTCAAGACGAAGAAGTTCTTCGTTCTGAGCACCGAGTTCATCATCGGCATTCTTTTCGTGCTGATGGGCTTGGCGCTCAATCTCGATGCCTACTTTGCCGCCATCATCGGCGTCATGTGGTTCGTGGCGTTCATGTCCGCCACGCAAGACATCTGCTCGGACGGCATCTACATCTCCAGCCTGAACAAGGCGCAGCAGGCGGCATACATCGGCGTTCAGGGCATGGCCTGGAACCTGGGACGCGTCATCGCCGTCTCCGCCATCGTCTGGTTCTCCGGCTACCTCCAAAACGCCGTGGGCCTGGCCCCCAAGACGGCATGGATGTACTCGCTCTTCGGTTCCGGCGCGTTGATGGGTCTGTTCGGCCTCTATCACACCGTGATGCTGCCGACTGGGAGCTTGCCTGAGGAGAAGGCGGGCCAGACTCCCGCCGAAGTCGTCCAAGAGTTCCTGCACAGCGCTGCCGACTTCTGCAACAAGCGCGCGCTGTGGGGCATGTTGGCTTTCGTCTTCTTCTATCGCAGCAGCGAAGGTTTGTTGTTGATCGAAGCGCCGCTGTTCATGCAGGGCTGCATCGAAGACGGGGCCCTGCAGCTGGCTTTGGAGGACAAGGGGGCGATCGACGGTACCGTCAGCACGCTCGTCAGCATCGCGGGTGGTCTGTTGGGCGGTGCTTTCATCGCCAAGTTCACACTCAAGCGTGCTCTCTTCATTCTGGCACTGTGCGTCAACGTGCCGAACATATGTTACGTCTACCTGAGCCAGGTCGTCTCCCCCGAGAACCCGCTTTCCTTCATGGAGGTGGCCACCGTCGTGAGCTTGGAGAAGTTCTGGTACGGCTTCGGCTTCGTCGGAAACATGCTGTACATGATGCAGCAGATCGCGCCGGGCAAGTTCAAGATGACGCACTACGCGTTCGCCACGGCGTTCATGAACCTGGTGCTCGTGCCCACGCAGATGGTCAGTGGTCCCTTGGCGGACGTGATGGGCTTCAAGGAGTTCTTCTGGTTGGTCATGTTCGCGGCAACGCCGTCGCTGATCGCGGCATGGTTTGCGCCTTTCCCTCAGAAAGATGGCGAGGGCGAACACCACTACGTCGACGATGAGCAGCATCTGAGCCAGAGCGAGCGCGCTTCTCAAGCCGCTGCCAGGCGCGCGACCGTCTTCGCGCTGCTGGCGGTTGCGCTCTTCTTGTTTGTCGACGTGCTGTTCTTGGGTTGGATGGCGAAGACCGAGAGCGGCGGGTGGTTGGCGTTCTTCCTGGTTGGGTTCGCCGTGACGACGGTCGTCAAACTCGTTCTAGCGGCGCGCGCGCTCAGTGCCGGTCGCGCCGCCGTGGAGTTGACGCTCAATCCTCCCGGCTCGGAAGAGCAGCCTGCTGGTGCCAAGGTTTCGAAGCCGTACCTCAGCAATGCCAAAGGTGCGCGCTGGGGTGGTGGCATCATGCTCGTCGTTTCAGTGATCCTTGCCGTCTACTGCGGTCGCGTGGCCATTCAGACGGATTGGAGCTGCGCCTTCTCCGACCAAGCGGCGAGCTGCCTGCAGCCCGGCAAGAAGGACCCGAAGCCGTGCCAGAACAAGAACATCGACCGGCCCGGTTCGCTGGCAAGCCACTCCGCAGAGGACAACACGGGCGGAGAGTAGGCCGAATGATCGCCGGCGGGGTCGCGCACGGACTCGTGCGCGAGCCTCGCGTGATCCCTTCGCGTCCGTGGGGTGGGTAGGTTGGGGTAGGTAATGTGTGTGCTGCCTCTGGCTTCACGCCCCACCTTGCGGCTGAGTTACCAGACTGCCATCATCGGCGGCGATGGACTTGGGCGCGTTCGATCTCGTGGACGATGCCGTTGTTGCGATTGATACCCGCGGCAAGGTGACATACGCGAACCGCCCTGCGCAGAAGCTATACTCAGCGGAAGCTGACTGTGCCGGTGTCGACTTTGCGCAACTGGTCGGCGTCGAGGGGTGCGACTACAGCTCGAGTGATCTGAGCTTCGCCGATCGAGAGCCGGTGCGGGTAGCGTGTCGCCACGTGCTGCCCGATGGCGCACAGCATCACGTGGATTGGACGGTGCGCTTCGTACCGGATGCGACACCGCCCTTCTACTTGTCTGTAGCAAGACCCCAAGCCGTCGACGACCGGGTGCGTCTACAGGGCTTCATCGAGGCTCTGCCCGACGCCGCCCTGTTCGTGGACGCGGAGGGGCGCGTCGTGGTGATCAATCAACGCCTGGCGGCTGCTCTGGGTAGCACTCCTGCCGATCTCGAGGGGGCAGACGCACTGTCCCAGTTTCCTGCCGAGCTGGCCGCCACGAGAAAGAAGCACTTCG
This sequence comes from Polyangiaceae bacterium, assembly GCA_050301735.1. Classification (GTDB taxonomy): domain Bacteria; phylum Myxococcota_A; class Polyangia; order Polyangiales; family Polyangiaceae; genus SZUA-265. The sequence continues at coordinate 15,613 of JBNKZR010000008.1, forward strand.
ACGGACTCAGTCGCGAGCGGCGAGCGGTGCGCTTCGAGGACGCACGAGGCGGCCGCCACTTTCTCAACACGCTGACGCCGGTCTTCGATCGGGCAGGTTCCTTCGCCGGGGCCGCCATCATCGCCGTCGACGTCACGGAGCTCAAGCGCGAGCATGCGAGCCGTTTGGAACTCGAAGAGCGGGTCGCCCGAGCCGCACGATTGGAGGCGTTGGGTCGTCTCGCTGGCGGCGTTGCCCACGACTTCAACAACATGTTGACGGGCGTCTTGGGATTCGTCGAGTTGAGCCTGCTCGACTTGGAGCCGGAACACCCGGTGGTGGAGAATCTGGCGAGCATCAGGGAAGCGGTGGAGCACGCGGCGGACTTGACCCGGAGGCTACTGGCATTTTCACGCCGCCAAGTCATCAAACCCAAATACGTCGATCTCAATCAACTGATGGAAAGTACCATCGGTCTCCTCACGCGCGTGCTCGGTGAGGATGTCGAACTGCGCTTCGAACCGAATGACATCGAGGCCATCGTTCACATGGACCCAGCACAGGTCAATCAGGTGCTGATGAACCTGGCGACCAACGCCAGGGACGCTATGCCCGGGGGAGGGGTGCTCGCCGTCAACATCCACTCGGTGCCCATGACCCCCTCACTCGCGAAAAAGCACTCTGAATTGCAAGGGGACCGCTTCGTCTGCTTGGAAATGACGGATTCAGGCGTGGGTATGGCGCCCGAAGCTCTCGCCAAGGTGTTCGAACCGTTCTTTACCACCAAGAGTCGTGACCGCGGTACCGGCTTGGGGCTGCCCACGGTGCATGGCATCGTGCGACAGAACGGAGGGGCGGTGGAGGTCAGCTCGAGACCGAACGCTGGGACGCAGGTGAGAGTCTACTTGCCCCAGTCCGACGCGCCTCAGGAATCGAAGGGCGCTGCCCCTGCCGTCATCTCGGCCAGGAGCGTCAGAAGCTCCACGATCTTGCTGGTGGAAGACGAGGCGCGCGTGCGCGAGGTCACTCGGCGCATTCTGGAAAGCACGGGTTACGACGTTCTGGCAGCCGCTACGGGGGAAGAGGCGATTCGACTGCACGAGAAAGCCGGCAAGGTCGCCGCGCTTCTGACAGATGTGATCATGCCTGACATGAACGGCAAAGAGCTGATGCTCAAGATCCGTGAGCTTCAGCCTGACGTGGAGTGTGTCTTCATGTCGGGCTACACGGACGACGTCATCGCCCAGCACGGCATACTCGAGCCCGGGGTCAACTTCGTCGAGAAGCCGTTCAGCTCGGCGGCGCTCGTCGACAAGCTGCAGCAAGTTCTCCGAGCTTAGATGAGCGATCGCGGATCGCGCTCGCTGACTTCCCCAAACCTGGGCTCGCAGCAATTCTGCTACGAACTTTGGATTCGGCACACTAGGTGCTGGTGAGCTCAGCCTGGGGTATTGCCCCGGCGGGCGCCCGGTGGCCCATCACGTGCCAGTAGGTCGCCGCATTTCGCCTGACATCGACACGAGCTCCCGCAGCACGTCGGCGGTCGGAGGTCCCGTGACTCGATCGCGCCCGTTCTCTTTCGAGTGGTAGAGGGCAACGTCGGCTCGATACAGGATTTCGTCGACGGTGATTTCCCCGGCTTGGGAAACCGCGACACCGGCGGAGGCCGCCAGTTTCTCGTCGGTGAAGCTCACTTCCAGCTCACGGATCATCTGCAGGATGCGCTCGGCGATCTCCAGCGCGTTCTCGCGCGAGGTTCGGGGCAGGACAACGAAGAACTCTTCACCGCCGTATCTCGCCACGGTGTCGGAGTGACGACAGGCCTGCTTGATGGCCTGTGCAATGCGACGCAGCGCCACGTCGCCCGCAGCGTGGCCGTACTTGTCGTTCAAGGACTTGAAGTGGTCGACGTCGAGCAAGATGACGCTCGTTTCGTCTCCAGTTCGCGCTGACGTGCGCAACGTCTCTTGGAGTTGCTGCTCTCCGTAGCCCCGATTGTAGACGCCGGTGAGTGCGTCCGTCGTCGCACGTTCGTAGAGCGTGTTGTTCTCCAGGGCCTGTTGCAGTTGACCGATGTAGAGACGACACGGGTCGATGGCGGTTCGCGAGACGCACCTGCAGCGAACGAGCAAGCAACCGCGATGCCCTCCTTTGGCGGAGAATGGCAGCGCCAAGAGCCCCCGTGCGGACTCGACGCGCCCGTCGTCGATGGCCGACAGCATCAGCTCCGCCACCTCCGTCGGCAGATCGTCGAAGCCCGCGTAGCCGGCAAAGTCGCCCGTGGCTGCCGCTACGCTCAAGCCTTCCGCGCGTGAGCCGAAGACGACGACACCGTGACACGCTCGTTGGCCCGTGTGCTCCAAGGTCAAGAGACCGCTTACGTGTCGAATTGCGGTCTCGAATAGCTGCTCCCTGGGTTGCAGCTGGGTGACCTCTGGAGTGGCTCGCAGGATGTGACGCAGGTACTCCTGCTGCCGTTCGAGGCGCCTGAGTACTTCTACGTGCTTGAGCAGGGCATCCACCTGCATGAGCAGTCTGGAGCTGCCGTCCCCCTTGCAGTGAAAGCCTTGGATGTCGAGCTCGTGCAGCAACTTGCGCGCTGGCTTTTCTCTGGCGACGCCGCTGACGAGGATCACTTGTGTCGTCGTGTCGAACTGACGGATCGCGCGCACGACGTCGGCGCCGGTGCCCGCCGGCATCATGTAGTCGAGCAAGAGCAAGTCCGGTTTGAACGTGCGTACCAGGTCGATGCCGTCGTCGATGGTCTCGGCGGAGCGCACCCAGTGACCCTCCGCCAGCAGGACGTCCTCTTCCGCTTGAATCACGATCGGATCGTCGTCGACGATCGCGATGCGGTATCGCTCACGAAAGCTAGGGGGAGCGTTGGTGGTGTACATCGCGGGGAGAGGAGCAAGCTCGTTCGAAGCTCGGGGGCAACTTCTCAATCTCCCACGACCGGTGGCCTCGTTCCACGCCAGCGGTTCGGCCTGTTTCGTTCCGGACGTCGGTCGTACCCCCGAGGGGCATGAGGCACCGGAGTGATTCGTCGCCCGAGTCGTGCGAAACAGACCGACGTTGCCGCGACGGTACGCGGGCCACCGGCAGCGGCTGTCGTTCGGTGGCCCATGCGCCTGGAAGAGGCGGCGAGTCGCTTGCCAGACCGCCGACGACGGCTCCAGCGCGATCTGCTCCTGCACGATCGACGGCGAGAAGAGCTCCACACGGGCTCTCGACGCGGGGGGCTGCTGGGGAGGGAGCGCGTTTGGTGACGAAGAGCCGGCGTCCTCGTCGCAGGCACTCCGAGCAATGAATGCACTCTGTGACTGGCACCTGACCGGCGAAGGGGGCGAATGATGACGCCCTGCATGCGACCGTTCGCCGAGCTGCCGTCCTGCCCATGGCAGCAGGACGCGGGCAAAGCCCCCGCTACGCACCAAATACTGCTCCACAGCCGAGCTCGATCCGTCTATCACGCAAAGCGTGGGACGTGACGACAAGCGCGCGGAGTACTGGAAGCACAATCTTCGGTATCTCGGCATTTTGCTGGCGATTTGGTTCTTGGTGTCGTTCGGCTGCGGCATCTTGTGGGTGGAGCCGCTCAATCAAATTCGATTGGGCGGCTTCAAGTTGGGCTTCTGGTTCGCCCAGCAAGGCTCGATCGTGACCTTCGTGGTGCTGATCGTGGTCTACGTGAAGCTGATGAACCGCCTCGACAAGCGCTTCGACGTCGAGGACCGCGAGGAGGATCACCGATGAACGTTCAGGCGTGGACCTTCACGTTGGTTGGGCTCTCCTTCGCGCTCTACATCGGGGTGGCGATCTGGTCCCGAGCGCGGTCGACCGGCGAGTTCTACGTCGCGGGCGGGCGTGTGCCGCCTTTGATGAATGGCATGGCGACGGCGGCTGACTGGATGAGCGCGGCCTCGTTCATTTCGATGGCGGGGTTGATCAGCTTCATGGGGCAAGACGGCTCCGTGTACCTGATGGGTTGGACGGGCGGGTACGTGCTCTTGGCGTTGTTGTTGGCGCCTTACCTGCGCAAGTTCGGCAAGTTCACCGTGCCGGACTTCGTGGGCGACCGCTACTACTCGCAGTTGGCGCGGGTGGTGGCCGTGGTGTGTGCGATCTTCGTCTCCTTCACCTACGTCGCAGGCCAGATGCGCGGTGTGGGCATCGTCTTCTCGCGCTTCTTGAACGTCGGGGTGGAGCAGGGCGTGTTGATCGGGATGGGCGTCGTGTTCTTCTACGCGGTGCTCGGCGGCATGAAGGGCATCACCTATACCCAAGTGGCGCAGTACTGTGTTCTGATCTTCGCTTACCTGGTGCCCGCGATCTTCATCTCGCTGCTGATGACCGGGCACGTGATCCCGCAAATCGGTTTCGGCTCGACGCTCGAAGATGGCACGGCGCTGCTCGATCGTCTGGATGGTCTGAATCGCGAGCTCGGCTTTGCCGCGTACACCGACGGCCAGAAAGGCACCCTGGACGTCTTCTTCATCACCGCGGCGTTGATGGTGGGCACCGCCGGGCTGCCTCACGTCATCGTGCGCTTCTACACGGTGCCGAAGGTCGGTGCGGCGCGGTCGTCGGCAGGTTGGGCGCTGTTCTTCATCGCGCTCCTGTACACGACGGCCCCCGCTGTGGCGGCGTTTGCGCGTGCCAACTTGCTGCAGACCATTTCCGGCAAAGCCTACGCGAGCGTGCCCACCTGGTTTACGAACTGGGAGCAAACGGGCCTCATCAAGTTCACGGACAAGAATGCCGACGGTCTGATCCAGTACCTGGCCGACGCCAACCTGAACGAGCTCGTGATTGACCGCGACATCATGGTGCTCGCCAACCCCGAGATCGCCGATTTGCCGAATTGGGTGATCGGCTTGGTCGCTGCTGGTGGTTTGGCGGCCGCGCTCTCGACTGCCGCCGGGCTGCTGCTCGTGATCTCGACCTCGGTGGCTCACGACTTGTTGAAGAAGAGCATCAAGCCGGACATCTCCGAGCACCACGAGCTCATCGCAGCGCGCGTCAGCGCTGGCGTGGCCGTGTGCATCGCGGGTTACTTCGGGATCAACCCGCCGGGGTTCGTGGCGCAAGTGGTCGCGTTTGCCTTCGGTTTGGCGGCAGCCTCGTTCTTTCCGGCGCTGCTGCTCGGGGTCTTTTCCAAGCGGGCCAATCGCGAAGGAGCCGTCACTGGCATGATCGTGGGGCTCGTCTTCACGAGCGCCTACATCGTCTACTTCAAGTTCGTTGCACCTGAGCAGAACACCCCCGAGCACTGGCTGTTCGGCATCTCGCCGGAGGGGATCGGCACGCTAGGCATGCTGCTCAACTTCGTGACGACGGCCATCGTCTCCAGTCTGACGCCACCGCCGCCGCCCGAAGTGGCGGAACTCATCGAGAACATTCGCGTACCGCGCGGCGCGCCGGAATCCCACGAACTCAGTGCGTAGTTGGGTCGTGGCTTTGCGTTCATTCTGGTTCTTGGTAGTGCGTAGGCTGGCTGCAGTGCGTTGGGTGAGCAGTCTACGCCGGGCGTTTGCCTCGCTTCGGTTCGTTGCGGTGCACCTTGTTCTCGCTTTGTGTCGGCGCGTCGCGGTGCGTCGGGTTCTCGCTTCTTGCTGTTCCGTCGCTCTACCCGCGAGTGCTCTGTGGTCCGGCGAGGCCAGCGCGCAGATCGTCAACGTGCTGCAAGAAGCAAGCAACGTCGGTGGGGGCACTAGCGGCAAGCTGAACGCCGGCACGAGCTGGCTGAACGGCAACACCGAGAGCCTCGAGCTCAAGGGGGATGGCATCGTGCGCCACCGCCACGAACGGCACTTGTGGCTGCTCATGGCACAAGCCAAATATGGTGAGGCGTCGGGCAAGGCCTACTTGGACCAGGAGCTGAGCCACGCGCGCTACCGTCTCCAGGTGTCGGGGCCGCTGCAGTGGGAAGCGTTCACCCAAATCGACCGAAACCCGTTTCGTCGGCGGGTGTTGCGCTTCTTGCTAGGCACGGGTCCTCGCCTCCAGTTGCTCGCTGGCCCATCGGCGTGGACGGCCGTGGGCCTGGCGTACATGCCCGAATACGAACGGCTACGTCGAGACGACTTTCCGGACTCCGGCACAGAACGCTGGCGCCACCGACTCTCGTCGTATTTGACCCACGTGGTTGCCTTGGGGCGCTTCAAGGCCTCCACCACCGTGTACCTGCAACCCGATGTGGCGGATTGGGAGAACGTGCGCGCCTTCGGCGATCTCAGCGTCGAGTATTCCCTCGTCGAGAGTGTGTCGCTAGCGATCAGTCACTCTCTGCAGCTCGACACCCACCCGCCGGATGGGGTGCGGCCGGCGGATTTGCACCGGGCGCTGTCGTTGGCTTGGACGTTCTGAACCGAGTCCGGTCCTGCCTCGCAGGTGCCGTCTCGTCGCGTTGCTTCGGCGGATCTCGCCGTGGGCGGTATTCAGAGGCGCCAGCAGGGCTCGTTCAGTCGTGACGCTTAGCCGCGTCGGCGGCGCCAGGCGAACACGGTCAAGCCGAGCAAAGCCAGCCACCCCGTCGAGCCAAGGTGAGCCGCTGCTCCGGCCGCAGTGTGGGTGAACGAGCAACCGCCGTCGTCGCCGCTGCCGCCGGAGGACGCATTGCCGTCGTTGCTCGCCGGCATGCCGACGCCGGACTGTGCCGCGGGGTCGACGACTCCGGGCTCCGGCGTTGGCACGGGGGCGTCGCCCGTCATGTCCGGTGCCGGTGGTGTGCTGCCCGTTGGGGTCACCGGTGCAGGTCCGGGCCCAGCGGGAGTCGTTCCTTCTCCGGGAGGAAGAGGCTCCGGCTCTTGCGTGGGGGGCTCGAGCGGGTCCACGGCGGGCTCATCGCCGCCTTCCATCATCATGCCGCCCATGCCCATCTCGGGCACTTCGCCCGTGTCGCCACCGGCGCCTTCCTCGGCGGGCGTGCCACCGGCGCCTTCCTCGGCGGGCGTGCCACCGGCGCCTTCTTCTCCCATTCCAGCCCCTCCACCCGTGCCCGGGTCGCCTGCCGGTTCACCTTCGATGGCCAAGTCGATGCACTGGTAGTAGTGGGCGTTGACACCGTAGGTGCGGCTGGACTCGGCCATCGTTTGAATTACCTGCAGCGTGCACCCCTCGCACGAGTCCGGCAAAGTGATGTCGACGGAATAACTACAGGCGCCACCGGCTTGTTCCCCGGCGCATTGCTGGCCCGGATGCTGCGCGTAGTAGTCGTAATAGACGATCATGTCGCCGTCGGCGCTGCCCATCGGCTCTTCGATCGCCGCCGGTACGTCACCGTTGCCGCCGGAGTACAACGCCGTGAACGCGTCGAAGTCAGCCTCCGAAGGTATGGTCAAGGAGGCATCCCCGCCGGTACCCAAGACGACGCGGAAGTAGCCGGCATGAGAAATGGTTTCGTCCCACTCGACGGTGATCGTCTCGCCAGGTGCGTAGGTGTGAACCTCGCCCTGTCCCCACGTGACGCCGTCACCGCAGGGCGTGGACTTGAGATTGTCTTGACCCGGGACTCGCGGCACCGGCGCGGTCACCAGGATGTGCGCTGAGGCACTCGAGGAAAGAAGAAACAAGGTGGCAACAGCAACCAAACGCGGACCGACGCTAAGAACCGACATGCTCACACTGTAGCCAGGGGCACGGGGCACGCCAACGTACATTGCGTCGGATCGGTGGAACGCAGGTGTTCGTGTGAAAATGAGACGCAACCACAGCGCCAGATTCGCCTCTTGTTCGAGGGATGACGCCTGACTTCCCACTGAACTGCGACGAGGCTGCCCGCGCCCCGAAAAAAGACGGCCATATCAGAATCCGGATGCAACAGCGCCAGCTTCAGAGCGAGGCGTTCAGAATCTGGACATGCTCCAGCTCACTTGTTTTCGTCGTGCCATGGACCGCTCCGACCGCCACAACGCCGACTACTTTCTGGCTAGGCCCCCGCGGGCTGCAGGCTTGGTCCCGTTCGTCGAGCTATTGTGGTCCTGTCGTCGGAACGCCGCGCACCACTTCGAACGTGTCCTTCCCAGTGGACGCGCTCAGCTGTTGGTCAATCTGGCCGAAGACGAGCTCCGGGAGTACCCCGAGTCAGGGCCGCGACGTGTTGGTTCTGGAGCTGGGCTGCAGGGGCCGAGCGCGGCTCCGCGAGTGATAGACACGGCGGAGCAAGCACGGATCTGTGGGGTGAGCTTTCGACTTGGCGGTACGTTGCCCTTCATCGACGTTGCGCCGCAAGAACTCGTCAACCAAACCGTCGAGTTGGACTGTCTGTGGGGAGTGGACGGGCGCCTCCTCAGAGAGCGGCTCTGCGAAACGCCCAGTCCCAGCGAGCAACTCGACGTCCTGGAGCTCATCCTGCTCGAGAAGCTGCGAGGCTCGCCGTCGATGGATCCGTTGTTCGTGTCGGCATCTCGGCTGCTGGTTGTCGGGAAGTCCGTGCACGCCGTGCGCGACGCACTGAACGTCTCGGCGACGAGATTGATCGACGTGTTCAGGCAACACACCGGCCTCACGCCGAAGCTCTATTCACGCCTGCAGCGGTTCCAGCGTGCGATCCGCTCGGTGGATGCAGATTGTTCCTGGGCGCAGCTTGCGGCGCATCACGGTTTCTCCGACCAGGCCCACATGATCCGCGAGTTCCAAACCTTCGCCGGCACCACCCCCAAACGCTACCAACGGCTTGCGCCGACCGATAGAAACCATCTTCCGCTCCCAGGCGAGGGCGATAATTTTCTTCAATACTCCTCGGACTGACGCTGCAACCCTGCCCGCATGTCTGAAATTCCCTTTGAACTCACTCCCAGACTCGTCGTGCGGCGCGCGGACGACGCGATCGCTTTCTACCGTGACGTCTTCGGCGCCGAACTCCTCGAGCGCTACCAGGACGACACGGGTGCGGTCGTGCACGCCGCACTTCGCCTCGGCGCGTCGGTCCTGTCGCTCACTGAAGAGAACGCGCTTTCTGGTCTGAGAGCGCCCTCGGGTGAGCGGACGTCTCATCTGCTTCACCTCTCCGTGCCGGATCCCGACGCGATCTGCGCGTCGGCCGCACAACGGGGCGCTCGGGTCCTCATCCCGATCGAGGATCGCGACTACGGCAAGCGCGAAGGGCGTGTGCAGGACCCCTTCGGGCACTTCTGGATCCTCAGTCGCCCGCTGCGCCCGTGATGTCTGCCGAGCCCAGTGTGCCCCGCTCGCCACGACGTCGTTCCCACGTCGTTGAGCACACCAGGGTCGCCGTTCTCACGTTGTCAGTGCGCCACGACGTCGTTCCGACGTCGTCAGCTCGCGCGCCTTTCGCGCCTTCGCCCCAGCAAGACGAGTACCATCACGATCGCGAGCACGCCCAGAGTGAAGAGCCAGCCGGGCACGCTGGTGCTCGGCTGGAGCGCCTTGCTCACGGCGCGATGCACGGTAGCTCCGTCGGCAGCGCCCTCGATGCGTTGATTGCCGACGTACGTCAGCGGCAACGCGTGCATGCCCGTGGCGTCGAACAGCGCTCGGTGTTCAGCCAACGTGGTCGTGGTGGCGTCCGACGACAGACAGTTCTCGAATGCCGTTGCGTTCAAGCCCAGTGCTTTCGCGTGCTCGAACCAAACGTCTTCAGTCAGCGGTAGCGCGAGCAGTCGCTCCTCGAGCTCGGGCTTCTCGAGGCTGCGCCCGCACAGCGCGGCGCGCGCAGCTGGCTCGGCAAGCGGATGAAAAGCGAGCGGGATGTGGAAGCGCAGGAGATGAACGGGCTCCTCGACGAGCTCGAGCTCCGACTCCAACACCGGCGCGAAACGACGGCAATGGGGGCACTGCAGATCCACGAACTCGATCACCGTCAGCGACCCGGCTTGCTGCAGCTCCGCCAGCGCCTCGGGGAGCTCTTCTGCGGGTCGGAGCTTGTCCCAAACCGCGGGTGTGTTGATGCTCAAGGCGAACAGTCCACCCCAGGCCCAACCGCGCAACGGATCCGCTTGAAGGGTCGGGGTCCTCCACAGCGCGACCGCCGCGCCCGCGATGCCCAGCGCCAGAGTGTCCACGAGCAAACACAGCGAGCAGAACTCGCCAATCGCGAACGCCTGATAGCCCAGGAGTCCGAGCCCGATCACTCCACCCGAGAGTGCGGGCAGCAACAGCGCCTTGCGTGGGTTCGAAAGGAAAGAAGCCCAGAGCAGCAGCACGAAGCCGACGACGCCCGACAGCGGCACGAAGTGTGGCATCCCGAAGAGCCTCGGTGCCTGTTTGCGCACGGCTTCGCAACCGGAGCCATCGCCGCAGAAGGACGTGGCGCCCGCGGGGTCGACGTAGTGCAGCAGCAACGCGGCGCTGGTCAAGAGCGCAAGCAACGTGCCGGCACGTGCGAGGGTGAGCCAGTGACGTGAGATCACGAGGATCTACGTAGCCGCAGCTGCCGGCCGTGTCGATTGCCTATTGCTGGAGTGTCGCAGCTGCAGTTGCTCGCTGTGGAGACGCAAGTGTTGCGCTTGCTCGCCGTGTGGCGCTCAGTACATTGACGAGAGATGTCCCAGCGACGCCCGGAGCCCAAAGCGACTTACGAACGCAAGATATCAGCGGAGGAAGAGAGCGAGCAGTATCTCTTCGTGCTCAAGAACAAGCTCGGATTCTTTCCACCTGCGCCGGAGCCGTTCCAGCTCTGTGTCGGGGCATCCAAGAAAGACGCCAAGGTCGAATCGTACGCGTGCACTTGCCGCGGTCCCGAACTCCCTCATGAACACTATTTCATCCGTTGTGGCGGGCTGAAAAAAGGTGCGACGGCCATCGTGTCACGCGACGCCGAGGGTCAATATTCACTGACTGTCGGAAAGTAGCGTGAGTGGGCCAACGGGCTCGGTGTTTGATGTTCGGTGTTGTCTGAGGGCAGGGGGCGAACGTGACTGACGGCGGGAGCCGCGGGTGCGGGTCACGCTGGTGCTCGATGTTCGCGTCACGGCACGAAAAGGCCAGTAGTGGTGCAACTGGGTGCAACGATCTGGGAAAGCGGGGCTGTTGCCGCGACGGTGAGACGCCGTCTACTCGCGCGGGTGAACGTCGTTTGGCCACGGCCGAGGCGATGAACCCCCTGCGTGGCGCAGATCGAGACTTGGCCGGTGAAGTTGTCACCCAGACAGGTCGCGGGCGCACTTTGCCTAGCGTCGGAATTGATGTCGGGCGGGTGCGCATGGCTTTTCTCCGTCTGCATTCGTGGTAGCCTCCAGCATTGTGAGTATCGCAAGAGGGGCAATTCGGTGGGCCGTCGTTGCGTGCGTCTGCGGTTACGTCGGTGATGGCGTCGCCTGCTCGCCGTACGGACCAGAACTGGATCCGGAGGTGGTCGTGCTCAACGACCCGTATGCTCTGGTGCTCACCGACCTCGTCGTCAGTGGTGAGCCCGACGCCGACGGACGGAGGGACGCAGCGGTACTGGTGGGGCAGTACTGCCGAGTGCCTTGCAGCACGAGCGAGCCGCCGACGGTGACTGCCACGGGTCCGGACGGTACCGTCTATGAGGGCAGCCGTCAGCGCGCCGAGTTCGACGTCGAGGTGGGTAGCAGCTTGGTGGACTACTACATCTGGCGGGCATGGCTTCCGCCGCTGTCCGACGGCGAGCTCTACACGGTCAGGTACGCCGATCTCGCGATGACGGAAGCCAGTGTCGAAGCCGCTTTCGATGGCGCCCAGGTGAGCTCGGTGACCGCGCCGGTTAACGACGAGACGTCGCAGGCGTACTGCTGTCTTCCGGGAACGGGCACCTGTGAGACCGAAAGCTCGTGCATCTACGAGGGCCAGTACGAGCGACAAGCGCTGAAGGTGCAGCTCCCTACACGTCCCGGGTTCGTCTTTCGCTGGAAGCAGCGCTCTGCGGATTGGAGCGATTCCGAGTACCTCGACGGTGCGATTCAAGTGCTGCCCGAGACGGTGGAGTCGGACTCCAATGGCGAGTATTGCGCGGAGCTGGAAGCGCTGACCCTTCACGGTAACGTGATCGAGTCAGAGGTGTTCTGTGCACCTGCCAACCCCGATGCGGGAACCCTGCGACCCGTCAGTCATGAAGAGATCGACGGTTGGTGGTGTCCCGAGGACACTGAGTTCGTGCCGGCGATCACCGAGGAGGCGTCGGACTTTGCGGACTTGGTGCAGTGCGAGTCCTGCCTCGAGCCCGACAGCTGCCCAATCCCGGCCGAGCGTTGCGAAGCCCTGCGTGAGCTCTACCCAGCGTGGGAAACGACCGAGCTCTTGTCCGAGCCTCCACAAGAGCCTGCGACACCCGACGCGGAAGGCGCCGACGATACCGCTGTCGTCGAAGAGCCAGCCAGCGATGACAATTCAGCGCCCAGCGACGGAGCTCCCGCGCCTGCAGTAGAAGGCGATCCCGCCGACGCACTCGACGGCGCGCCAGAGGTGACCACCGAAGTTGCCGGCAGCGACCCCGCCGACGAAAGTCCACCTGAGTCCGGCGGGGAGTCCGCTGACGTCAGCTCCGCAGATGACGAAGCTGCGCCGGAAGAAGTGGGAGTCGCCGAGGAGCCGTCCGGCGGCGGCTCGGACGGCGAGCTCGACGTTGCACCTTCGGCAATGTCCACCAACGCTTCCCCCAAACAAGACTCCAACGAGGCTACCTCCGAGCTCAGCACCGAAGCCGAGCTCCAAGGAGTCGATACGGCGTCCGACTCGGGTTGTCGGCTGTCTGGCAAGCCCGTTGGTTCGCCGTGGTCCTGCGCGGCGTGGCTCCCGGCCCTCGTGTTTGCGCTTTGGCGTCGACGAGCCTGAGCGCAGATCTGGCGGGGTTCGAGCACACGGCGTTCGAGAGCCGCAGCGCGGAGCGGGGTTCGTGTTCGACGTACGGCTGCGGGACTCAGCGCGCTTCGGTCGTGTGACTCGCGCGCGCTTCGTCGTCCTGCCGAGGCGTGTCCGTTTGTCGACGGGGACCCGCCGAGTCAAAACGTGCAGCGATCACTTGCGTCAGTGACGCGACTGCAGCCCTGGCTCTGCGCGAGCGGAGCTTGCAGTGGTTGAAGAAGGCTGTGGCCGGTATCGCGAGCAAGATGCCGAACACCGTTGTCAACAGCGCATCGGCGATACCCGCCAGTGCCAGCTGTGGTTCCGGGATCTCGGCGGCGGCAAGGTCGGAAAACGCCTTCATCAAACCGAGGATCGTACCCAGTAGGCCCATCATTGGTCCCGTTGCGCTGGTCCACGCGAACAAGCTGGTCGAGGCGTCCCAATACACTTGCTCCGTCGCCACTTGTCCTTCGACAGCGCTCTGAAAATCACGTGACGAGTCAGGGTGCGCCGCGAGCCCGCGCAGCACGAGTTGGGTCTCTTCCGTCTTCGTCTTTTCCAACAATGAGACGACCTCGCCGCGGTTCTTGGCGCCGCTCACCGCGTTCAACAACGTGCGAGGGTCACGCAAGAAGTGCTTGGCGAAGAAGGCACGTCGCGCGAGATAGAAGCCGACATTCAGCACGCTGCCGAGCAGCAACGTCACCAGCACGATCTTGTTGCCGAAAAAAGCGAAGGCAGCGATGGAATCAGAGAACATGTGGAGGGGGCTCAGCGGGTGAAGGTGATGGTGAAGGGTGGCGTGGTGGCGGTCACGCTCCGCCCCCAGCCATCTCGAAAGGGTGAGTAAGATTCGCGCAGCGCACAGCGTCGCGCGGCGTCGGCAAAGCCATGTCCGGGATCGGAGAGCACCCGAACCGATTGAGCTCGACCCTGCTCGTTCACCGTCACCACGAGTCGCACCCGCGCGAAGTGAACCTGGAACTTGTCGGCTTCGGCGGGAAAGGGGCACTTCCAGGTGCGGGTGATCGGTTGGGCGGGGACGGGCTCGCGCGGGGGCTTCTGTTGCTGTGGCTTCTTGGGCACGGCTTTTGGCCGTGGTTCGGTGCGGGTGGCGCGTTCGGTGCCTTGTCCGCCGACACGCGCGTTTCGGTCGTAGGTGGCTTTTTGCCCGGTGCCGCGCGCGTGGGTCACACCGCCGACGTAGCGCGGGCCACTGCCTTGCACGATGGTGAAGTCGTACACGTCGTCTGCTGACGCTTCGCCCGCAGTCAACGCCCGACCCGCTTGTGCGGCGGCTGGTGCGGGCCGCGCGCGTTCGGCGACGGGCAGGTGAGGCTGCGAAGCCGGTGGCGGAGCTTCGGCGGGCATCTCTCGTGCGGCGAGAGGTTCTGGGTCTGCTTCCGTCTCGGGCTCCGGTGTTTCTTCGGGCTCTGGTTCGGGTTCCGGAGCGCTAGGCGGTGCGCTTCTCTTCGTCATGGGTTCAGCGGCGGGCTCGCGCTCCAGATCCACTTCGTAGACTTCGGGTCGTTCGAAGACGAGCTGGTTGGGGGAGGCCAGCAGTGAAAATGCCCAAACCAGCGCGGGCGCGTGCAGGAGCACGCTGAGGCTCATGCTGCGCGCGACGGGCGCTCGGGAAGGGGCGGGCATGACGACGACCGTAGGCACGAACCGGCTCGGAGCCAACCACCGCAAGGCGCTGCGCAAAGGCTGCGCGCCAGAGCTTACCCGTCGGGGGGTGCGTCGAGTGCGGGGCTTCCGAGCTGCGCCTGCGCCTCCGCGCGCTTCGTCTCGAAGTTGCTGACTTCGTTGAACAAAATAAAATCCTAAGAAAACCCCAGCCCACGCGTAGTCTGATCGGAGCGAGCGAGCACTGGTGACTGGAAACAACCACGGGGGTTGGGTACGGCGCGCCCTGCAACGGCACGAAGCGCCCCTTCTGCGGTACGCGAGTTCGCTCGTGGGACCCACCCTGGCTGCCGACGTCGTTCAGGACACGTTCCTCCGCCTGTGTCGTCAAGACACCGACGAGGTGCAAGGGCACGTCGCCGCCTGGCTGTTCACCGTGTGCCGAAACCGTGCGTTCGAAATGAAGCGACAACAACACCGCGACGTCGAGCCTCTCGAAGACATCACTCTGACGGTGCCGTCGACTCAGCAGCACTCGCTGGAGAACGGGCAGATGTTGGGGCACGCGCTGGATGAGCTCGCCGAATTGCCACCGAAGAAGCGTGAAGTCATCGTGCTGAAGTTCGCGAGTGAACTCAGCTACCGAGAGATCGCCGAGGTGACGGGCCTGTCCGTCTCTCACGTGGGGGTGATCTTGCACGAGGCCCTGGCGCACGTGCGCAAACGTCTGCGGCAGAAGGGGCTTCTGGACGCAGAGCCGGCGAGCCAGGAGCCCAACACGAAGCAGGGGCAGTTGAGGAGGGCCCAATGAACCGCGAGCAAGCTCGAGAGAGACTGACGGCGCGTGCCCTCGGCGAGTTGTCGGATGCCGAGAGCGCTGAGTTGGACCAGGTGTTGACCGACGACGCGGAGCTCCGACGCGAGTCCGAAGAGCTGTCGTCGCTGAACGCACTCTTGACGGAGGCGCTGCGAACCGTGCCGGAGAAGAAACTCACAGGCCTGCAGCGGGCGCGTATCCTCTGGAATGGGTGGCGTCCCTTCGGGCGACCCAAAGGCGTCTTGGTGATGCCGCTGGCGACGGCGGCTTGTTTGCTCTTGGTGTGGTTGACGCAAGAGGGGGACGTGGCACGAGTGGTTGCGCCGCCGCTGCCGACGACCGTCGACACCTGGTGGGGCAGCAGCGAGAGTGCTGACACAGAGGAACCCGCGGCCGAGCTGACCAGCCCCGACCGTTTGCAAGAAGTTGGTCGACCCAGGAGCGGCCTGGGCGGCTACAAGCCCGACTCGGCCTTGCGTGGGAGGGACTTTCCCCATGCGCAACGTCTGATTGAACGCTTCGACGGGCCTGAAGTCGATTATCAAGGCTTCACGGACCTCCGGAAGCCCAAGCTCCGGAAGCCAAAGCCCACGCCCCAAAAACCGACGCGACGCCGAGTCCCGAAACGACCGCGACGTCGCGCTCAGAACTACGATCGTTTCCTATCCGTCGAGGCGGCACCCAGTTCGACCTTTTCCGTCGATGTCGACACAGCGTCTTACGCGCGCATGCGACAGGCCGTGAACCAGGGGCAGCTGCCGGATGTAGAGACCCGGATCGAAGAGCTGGTCAACTACTTCCAGTACGATTACCCAAAGCCCCCCGGCGAACACCCCATCTCCATCAAGGTGGACGCGGCTCAAGCGCCTTGGGCTCGCCAGCGCGGCTTGGTTCGGGTCGGACTGCGAGCGGTCACTCCTCCGCCGAACGACCGCGGCAGCAACCTGGTGTTCTTGGTCGACGTTTCTGGTTCGATGCAGTCCGAGGAGAAGCTACCGTTGCTCAAGCGCGCACTGACGGTGCTGGTTGGGCAATTGAGGGACAACGATTGGGTCAGCATCGTCGTGTACGCCGGACGCACCGCCGTGTTGCTCGAGCCGACCTCGGCCTCGGACGAGCGCACCATCCGCAGGACGATCGATGCGCTGACGGCCCAGGGCTCGACGAACGGCGGCAGCGGCATCGAACTCGCCTACGAGATGGCGCGGGAACACTTCATTCCCGGCGGGGTCAATCGGGTGTTTCTCGCCACGGACGGCGACTTCAACGTCGGCATCTCGCGGCCCGCCGAGTTGGAACGCTTCATTCAAGACAAAGCTCAGAGCGGCGTCTTCCTCTCGGTGCTCGGCTTCGGGGATAGTACGGACGGGGACCAGCGCTTGGAGCAACTCGCGGGCAAGGGCAACGGTAACTACGCTCACATCGACGGGGAAGCCGAGGCGCATCGCGTGCTGAGCGAGCAACTGCGCTCGACGATGAGCGTCGTGGCCAAGGACGTGAAGCTCCAGGTGGAGTTCAACCCGGAGACGGTGGAGAGCTACCGTTTGCTGGGCTACGACAATCGTCGTCTTCGACGCCGAGATTTCGAAGACGATGCAAAGGATGCCGGCGACATCGGGGCAGGGCATCGGGTGACGGCCTTCTATGAGGTGGTCCCCATCGTGGGAGCGCAGCGCGACCGTTTGATGACGGTGAAGGTGCGCTACAAGGCGCCAGAATCGTCGAGTAGCGTGCTGCTCGAGCAGTCAGTGCCGAACCGCTTCGCCGGCTTCAACTCGGCTTCCGACGATTTTCGCTTCGGGGCTGCAGTCGCGGGCTTCGGTATGCTGCTTCGCGGCTACGACGAAGCAGGCTCGCTCTCGTTTGCCAACGTCGAGAGTTGGGCGCGTGCGGCGCGCGGACGGTGGGATCGGGGCGAACGCTCGGAGTTCGTGCGCCTCGTGGGTCGGGTGAAAGAACTGGAGCAAGCGAACGAACGACGCTGGAGCGAGCCTTCTGACGATGACGAGCCCTGGGATCGAAGCAGATCCCGGCGGAACGACTGCATGCGCCCCTACTACATCGACAACGGGATCAAGAAGCTCAAGCCCGAGTGTCTCAGGTGAGGACTCGGTGCGCGTGGTGGGACACAGCCACCTGTGTCACCATGTGCGTTCTGGTGGCCTCCCTGTGTGTGTTCCAGGTGCAATTTTCTTCGCCGCAATCGGTGGATGACGCGCTGCTCGATACAAAGGGTTCGAAGCTCTCAGCCGGCGGGCATTGGTGGACTGACCCTCATGAAGAAGACAATGCCTTCCCGTCGCCGCCTACCCGTCAATCGCCGAGCGTTCTTGCGCGGCGCCGGCGGAGTCGCCATTGGTTTGCCGTTTTTCGAAAGCCTCCCCACGCGCTCGGCCTGGTCACAGGGCAACGAACCCTTGTTCGCCTTCTTCATTGGCACGGCGTGCGGAGTCGTGCAGACCTCCTTCTGGCCCACTGAAGAGGGGGAGCTGACGGATCTGTCGGCGGACACGAATGCTGCTGGCGCGTTGGCGGGGTTCGAGCAGTGGGTCACCTTCGTGCAAGGGTTGAATGCTCCCTTTTCTACGACCACGTCGTCCACCCACGTGCGCGGCATGGTGCCGATGTTCACCGGAGGGCCGACTGATGGCACGTCGGACATATCGGCCATGGCTGTCGGGCCCTCCATCGACGTCGTTCTCGCCCCCTACCTGAACCCCGACGCGGCGGAGCCGCTCACCTTGTACTCGGGTTTGAAAGGTGGCTACATCGACGAGCGCCTCTCCTTCGACCAGAACGGCCAAGTGCGGTTGGCTGAGGGTAACCCCTACAACGTTTACCTCGAGCTGATGGGAGCTGGCTCTATGGCGGGAGATGGCGCGCCTGCCGACACAGACGCACAACTGACGGAGCTTCTGGCCCGTCGGGGCTCGGCCATCGACCTGGTTCGTGACGACCTGCAAGCTCTATTGGGTCGCACGAACATCAACGACGCGGATAGGCAGCGCCTCGAGCTGCATCTGTCGAGTTTACGCGATCTGGAAACGGGGTTGACGGATGCGGCAGCGGAGCCGGGCACGACGTGCAGCACCAGCAGCCTCGATCTGGACGCGATCGAGGCCTCTGATGCGAACGATCTATATCGAGCGAACGGACAGATAGAGATCGTGGCGGAGCTGCAGATGCAGTTGGCGGCTTTTGCCTTCGCCTGCAATCTCAACCACGTTGGGACGCTCCAGATCGGCGACGGCGAAGACGGCAGTGTTTACGACGTCCCGTCCAACGCCCGCGGTTGGCGCTTCCACCACGTCAGTCACCGCGTTCAATCCGACGGCTCCGTCGGCAACGACGCACTGGCCGAGCAGGCGCACGCCGAGATCGATCGAGTGCGGCTCGAGACCTTCCGGCGAGGGCTCGCGAAGTTCGACGAGCACGGCTTGCTCGATCGCTCCATCATCATGTGGGCGAATCACATGGCAGACGGTCCCTCCGGCAGTCTCAACAATCTGCCCATCATCGTCGCGGGCAACGCTGGCGGCACTTTTCGAACCGGCTACCACCGCTCCCCCGACTCCTCCGGTTTCAATTCAGGCATCCCCAATAGCCGCCTATTGACGACGATCGCCTATGCTCTCGGGGTGGAGGAGACAATCGGCACCGACGGCGAACTGATGACCGAGCTGCTGGTGTAGTGGGGGCGAGTGGGGAGGCGCTGCGCCTCCGTGCCGGGATCTCGTGGTAGACTCCTCGTCCATGACGAGCGAGGTTTGGCCCAATGGTGTCCCCCGTGTGGGGCAAGCAGCAGAGCGCAGTCGCGTCGTGGAGGCGGCGGACATCGAAGCTTTCACCGCCATCAGCGGCGACCGCAATCCGCTGCACTACGACGCAGAGCTCGCCAAAGCGACGAAGTTCGGCGAGATCGTCGTGCAGGGCGGGGTGACCAGCGCGATCCTCAACGCGGTGGTAGCAGAGGATCTGCCCGGCCCCGGCACCGTCTTCCTGCAGGTGAACTGGAGCTTCAAGGCGCCCGTCCGCCCAGGGGATACGATCGTGGGGCGCGTCGAGCTCACTAGCGTACGTGAGGACAAACCCATCACGAAAATGAAGACGTCCGTCACGCGCGGTGACGGCGTCGTCGTGCTCGAAGGGGACGCGGTCTGCTACACCTTCGCGCTGCCCACGAAGCGACAATAGGGGCTCCTCGGCGGAGCTCTGCAGCTCACTCAGCACTCGCGGAGGCGTCAGGTCCCGCCTCACCCCTCACCAACTCCCCGCGCTCGGAGCAACTCCCTGCGCGTCATGGGGCCGCGCAGGGAGGACATGGCCCAGCGGGGTTGGAGTAGGAAG
The DNA here is from genome assembly GCA_050301735.1 of Polyangiaceae bacterium. Classification (GTDB taxonomy): domain Bacteria; phylum Myxococcota_A; class Polyangia; order Polyangiales; family Polyangiaceae; genus SZUA-265. Next base: position 35,150 of record JBNKZR010000008.1, read on the forward strand.
TTACCGTTTCGGGCATGGGCGTTGCGCACGACGAACCAGCGCGGGGCCAGGCGTTGGATCGCACTCGGGCAGCGGGGAGGGGAGTTGCGTAGAATTCGTATCGTCGCGGGCTACCGGCAGCTCTGCGGCATAGGACGGCTATCGCTGAGGGCTCCCGGGAGGCTTGGCGGATTGGTGCGCTATCGCGGCGAGCTGCGGGCAGGCTCCATGGATGGGCAGGCTATCGTCAGGAGCTGCGGGCAGGCTTGGCGGATCGGTCAGCAATCGCGGGGGGCTGGCGGGGTGGCTCGCAACGGCTCACCGCGTTGCAGTTTCTGCAAGATCGGCGAGGATGGCGCGGAACATCGCTGTGCTCCACACGTTCTGGGTGTCCGGCGCGCCAAGGAAGTGGTCGAGGCCTGGTGCCAAGATGGTCGTGGCGCCGGGCACGAGCTCATCCGCGAGTAGCGTCAAGCCGTCGTTGGGTCCGAAGTCGCGCATTCGATGATAGCCAAAGGAACCGCGCTCGGAGATGTTCCCTGAAAGGGGGACGGGGACGTAGCTCACGACGCGAACGTGGCGCGGCAGGTGGAGAGTCTCGAAGGCATCGCGGGATGGTTTCGTCTGCATGCTCTTCAGGCCCCGGAGGTCAAAGCCCTGCGTGCCGAGCTTCAGCTCGACGACCCAACAAATGTCCGGCTCGAGCACGCGGTCCGCGAGGGGTGAGCCGCGAACCACGCCGCCGATGCTCAGCCAGCCAACGACGTGTTCGGTATCCTGCTGAGCGAGATCGCGGCCAAGAGCGAGCGCCACTTCCGCCCCGCTCTTGCTCGCACTCACTACGAATACGCGCTTACCCCGCGCCTGACGAATCGCGTCTGCCACGATGCGTGCGTTGTCGTCGACTGTGCCGTTCTCCCCCACGCGCACGAGCGAGTGACGGATCCCCCACTGCTCATACAGGCGGCGCTGGATGCGATAGTCGGCGTTCGTCTCGGCGCCGTTCGTCCAGTAAAACCACCCGGGCACCAGCAATACCAGAAGGTCGTCCGGGACGGCCGGTTTGGCGCGCTCGACGCCCACGCGACGCACGTGGGCCAGCTCCGACTCGAAGCGCTCGCGCATCGTTCGATTCGTGGGTGTTGCGCTCACCGTCTCCAAGAACAGGAGTGTCGCCACGTCGGGCGAGTAGCGGCGCGAGAGTTCCGTCAGCTCGCCGCGGCTCGCCGGGCGCCCACGTGCGAGCAAGCGGTGCCGCGTGTCCTCGAGCTTACTCGGTAGCGGACGGCCTTCGATGTAGTTCTTGGCGACCTCGCTGTCGACCGGCCCGGACAGGGAGTAACCCGCCACCGAACCCCGAGCGGTGAATTCGGGAACGGATAAGCACCCGTGAAGGCAGAAGAGCAAGGCCACGGGGGCACCCAAGGCAAGCATCAGCTTCGTTCGCGTCACGGCAATAGCCCCCGGGTGAGCAGCTCGACGACGGTGCGCCGAGCGCGCGCGTCATCCACTTGCTGCGGAGCCGGATCGAAGTGGCGATGCACGGCCCAGAACGTGACGGTCTCCAAAAGCGTGCGCGCTACCACCTCCACGTCGTCAAGCGCGCGGTAGGTGCCGTCGGCCACACGTCGCCGGATCAACCGGACCAGCATCTCGTGCTGCGCCCAGCGTCCACGCCCAAACCACGCATCCGCAAGCTCCGGGTAGTCAGCGCACCGGTCTATCAGCTTGATGGCAAACCGGTTGCTGGAAAGCCGTTCGTACAGGTCACCCAGAATCGCCCGCAGTTCCTCCTCGGCATCGTCGAAGGTGAGCACGCCGGCTGTGACACCTGTGAGGACCATCTCGCTTACCTCCGCCGTGAGGCGTTCGCGCACGTAGCTGACCGTCTCTCCACGCACCGGGGTCTTGATGGGTAGAGCTTCGGCGGTTGGGAGTTCGAAGCGTCGGTCGGCGAAGCGCACTGCGGCTCCGAACAGTGCGTCCTTGCTTTCGACGTACCCGTAGAGCGTTCCCTTGGCGACGCCGAGTGCTTGGGCGACGTCAGCCATCTGCGCGCGGCGATATCCGCGGGTGATGAACGTGTTCGTCGCCACTTCGATGAGTCGGCTGAACCTGTCCGTAGGGATCGCTCTTGCCACCCAGGAAGGATAACTGACCGACTGAGTCAGTCAACGCCCAGACCATTGGTTGCGTATTCAACTGAATTGAAGAATACTCACCCAGTGAGCTCAGCTAGCCGGCGATTCAAGGACACGATCTACGAGCACTTTGCCCGCATCGGCAAAGGCCTCGCCGCGCCCAAGAGGTTGGAATTGCTAGACCTTCTCTGTCAGGGTCCGAGGACCGTGGAGCTGCTCGCGAAGCACGCGGGGCTGTCGATCGCGAACGCGTCGCAGCACCTGCGCGTGCTGCGGGCAGCGCGGCTGGTCGAGACCACGAAGAAGGGGCTCTACGTGGAGTACCGGCTCGCCGACGAGCAGGTCTGCGAGCTCTTCCTCTCGCTGCGGCAGCTCGCCGAGTCACGCATCGCCGAGGTCCAGCAGGTGACGACCCAGTACCTGGCTTCGCGCGAGTCGATGGAACCGGTCGAGGCCGATGAGCTTCTCCGCCGTGCGCAGAGCGGCGAGGTCACCGTGCTCGATGTCCGTCCCGAGGAGGAGTTTCGCGCGGGACATCTCGCCGGTGCCTTGTCGATCCCCGTCGGGCAGCTAGAGCAGCGACTGAAGGAGCTGCCGCGTGGCCGCGAGGTCGTCGCCTATTGTCGTGGTCCCTACTGCGTGATGGCGCTCGAGGCAGTCGAGAAACTGCGGGTTGCGGGTTTCGTTGCCCACCGCCTCGAGCACGGCGTCGCAGATTTTCGCGCTCGTGGAGTTGCTCTCGAACAGGACACCGAAAGAGAAACAGTATGATCTTCAAGCCCTATTACTACTTCGAAACCGGTTGTGCGGCGTACCTCTTCGGCTGCGGAGGCCTGGGCAAATGCGCGGTCGTCGACGCGCATGAAGAAGACGTCGACGCATACATCGCGTTCGCGTCAGCCAAAGGCATGCGCATCACGCACGTCATCGACACGCATGTGCACGCGGATCACCGTTCGGGAGGACCTGCTCTCGCGAAGAAAGCCGGCGCTCGGTATTGCCTGCACGAGTCAGCAGACGTTGCGCTCGCCTTCGAGCCGCTCCACGAAGGCCAGGAGGTCGAGCTCGGTAACACGCGGGTGAAAGTTCTGCACACGCCGGGACACACCCCGGAGAGCATCAGCCTCGTCGTAGCCGACCTTCGCCGCGGCGAGGACCCGTGGTTCGTGCTCACCGGCGACACCCTGTTCGTCGGTGCCGTGGGACGGCCCGATCTGCCTGGACATGCGCGTGAGAACGCGGGCCAGCTCTACGACAGCCTTCAAGCGAAGCTCCTCACGCTTCCGGGTGACGTCGAGGTCTATCCCGGACACTTCTCAGGGTCGGTGTGCGGCGCGGGCATGAGCGGAAAGCCGTCGAGCACCATCGCTTTCGAGAAGCGCTGGAACCCGCTGCTCTCCAAGTCTCGGGACGAGTTCATCGAAGCTCTGTCGGACGTGCCGCCCAAGCCTGCGGAGATGGAGCAGATCCTGCGCATCAACCAAGGGCGGCTGAAGGCATCGACATGAACGAGATCCGTCTCGGTCTTCGTGAGAACCTTCTGCAGTTCTCGCTGCTCGTCGTCGTCAACGCGTTCGTGGGCGCCATGGTCGGGATGGAGCGCAGCATCCTACCGGCCATTGCCGAAGGCGAGTTTCATCTCGCTGCGCGCACAGCGATCCTCTCCTTCATCGTCGTGTTCGGTGTCACCAAGGCTCTGACCAACTACTTCGCCGGGCGCTGGTCGGACCGCTTCGGTCGCAAGCACGTCTTGGTCGCGGGTTGGCTGGTCGCGACCCCCGTCCCGTTCTTGCTCATGTGGGCTCCCACCTGGTCTTGGATCCTCGCGGCGAACGTGCTCCTGGGTGTCAGCCAAGGCCTCACGTGGTCGACGACGGTCATCATGAAGATCGACCTCGCCGGGCCCAAGAATCGCGGGCTCGCGATGGGCCTCAACGAGTTCGCGGGCTACTTCGCCGTGGCGCTTTCGGCGCTGGCCACCGGCTACATCGCGGCTGAGGTGGGGCTTCGGCCCGAGCCCTTCTACCTTGGCGTGGGCTTCGTCGTGCTGGGCACCTTGCTCTCGGTCCTGGCGGTCCGGGAGACACGCCACCACGTCGCCCACGAGTCCAAGCTCGCCGGTACTGCGCCCGTGGAGTTATCGCAGCGCGAGATCATCACGCGCACGAGCTTCACCGATCCCGATCTCTCCTCGGTGAGCCAGGCGGGCATGGTCAACAACCTCAACGACGGCATGGCCTGGGGCCTGTTCCCACTGGTGTTCGCCAGTGCCGGCATGTCGCTGTCGCAGATCGGCACGCTGGCGGCGATCTATCCCGCGGTGTGGGGATTGGGGCAGCTTTTCACGGGCGCGTGGTCCGATCGTGTCGGTCGCAAAGGGCTCATCGTGGCGGGCATGTGGACCCAGGCATTCGGCATCGTCGTCATCGCGCTCGGCTCCACCTTTCTGTTGTTCGCCAGCGGCGCCGTGCTACTCGGCCTCGGGACGGCGATGGTCTATCCAACCCTGCTTGCCGCCATCGGTGACGTCGCGCACCCGAGTTGGCGCGCCTCTTCGGTGGGCGTCTATCGGCTGTGGCGTGACATGGGCTACGCGGTTGGCGCGCTGCTCGCCGGCATGGTTGCCGACGCCTTCGGGCTCTCGGCTGCGACCTTGACCATCGCCGCAATGACCTTCGCATCCGGCGTCGTGGTCGCGCTGCGCATGCGCGAGACGCTGAAGCGTCCGGCATCCCCCGCGTCGCCTCTGACGTACGTCGAGTCGAGCTAGACATGCTGTCTCGCGGGTGCGGCCATTCGTCGAGGTTCGCAGTCCAGCGCCGACGACTTCGATTTTCCGAAGGGTGAAGGGTGACCTCCAAAGTGGCTTGGTCTACCCCCACTGATACCTCCGGACAATTACGTCTAGCCCGAGGTGAAAGAAGGTCAGCAGAATAGGGATCGTGCGTCGGTGTTGAACCCAGGTACAGCGGCTGGTGCCACCGCCCAGGCCACAGGTTTGAGTATAGGTAGCTCGCTGCCCGCAGCCCGTTATTCCAGCTGTTCGCTGATCAATGCGGCGAATGCTCAGTCGCTTCTCCGGGCAGTCGAAGTTCGAACGCAGCCAGGGCACCGCGCCAACTTCCGGGCACGCATGGCTTACCTTCAGCGAAAAGGGCGTGGTAGAAGACTATGGGACATGGGGACCTCGACACGACAGATTCAACGGCACTCCGCGCCCCGATAGCGATGTGCGAGTAGGCATACTACAAGCCGGGCAAGGGGAACGAGAGCCAATGATCGGGTAGGCACCCAGGACGGCATGCAGCGCACCAAGCGCACTTGTTCACACTTGAGATGTCGCGGCTATTGTGGAGGGCCGCATGACAAGAGCCGGTGAGCTTGGGTGCATCGGGATCGGTGAGACATGCGGTGCCAGATTGGACGCCTGTTCTAGCTTGTGCGTGCAACGGCGGACATTGGTTGGGGCGAAGTCAAGCCGTTGATGGACATCGGGCGAGGCGGACTGGCATGCTAGGGCGATGCCTGTTGGAAGAGCGAAGTGGTGGTTTCTGTCATCCGTTGGCATTGGGCTCGCCGCCTGCGATGACGGAACGCCTTACGAGTGGGACACTCGAGCGTCGCCTTGTGACAAGACGCAGGAACTCGCACCGTGTGATGAGCCCGCCTGCGGGCAGGCGGTGGAAGAGCGAACAACTCCTCGACGGTTCGGAATCAAACTGCTCTCAGATCGAGAAGGGGCATCACCAGCGGAAGTTGAGACCAATTGGGATTGCTTGTTGACAGAGCTGAGACAGAACGAGGTGGAGGTGCCTGAAAGCGATGACATGAGGTTTGTGTCGGTTGTGGCGACATTCGAGCAGATGGAGGGAGCCCTTCATCTCGAGGGCGTGATCGAGTTTTGGGTGGAGTGCTCCGAACGGCTTTGTGAGTACTGCTGGGACTTGGACGAGGATGAGTGCGAAGCCGACGCGTTTTGCAACGCGCTGCGGGCACGCCGTTTGGGTGAGATGTGCATGGAGGAGGAGGCGTATGTCGGTTGCAGCGCGGAGAGCGACTGTGGGGATGCGGAGACGTATGAAAGACCGGTCGGCGGAGACTGCTACTGGTTTCGGAGCACGTGCACGCCCCGCGATTGGAAGGGGTGCTCGCCACAGCCGGAAGGCTACGATG
>JBNKZR010000009.1:0-41151 GCA_050301735.1 Polyangiaceae bacterium
CGCCGCGCAGCTCGTAGCTGCGCGGCGGAACTAGAACGCCGTTGAGGACGCAGTCGGGTCGGACCCGATACCGCGTCGGAGACCTGCGGGTCGCTCCTTACTTGCGCCAACGCCGCCACGGGAGGTACCGGGCGCTAGGACCCTTTTCCTTCCCAGAGGAGCAGATGACGGACAAACCCATGCGGCCTCGAAACGGCGATTCAACCGGACGAGCCCGCCCACCGGGCGACAGGCGCGACCGGCTGCAGGCGTGCCGTCTGCGGCGGGCTGCGTTTCCGGCGTTGGGTCTCCTGTTCATGGGCTGCAAGTGCGACGTCGAGGAGCGCAAGCCGTACACGCCCTTTGGGGTTGCCAGCTCTGCGGAGCCCGCCGCCGCACCCTCGGCCGATGCGGCAGCGTCGAGCACTGGCTCCAAACCGTTCGAGCCTAGGGCGGCGCAGAGGTTCGACCCGCCCGAAGCGAGTGTCGAAGTGCAAGGCGTCGCCCTGCGAGCACCTGCCGGGCAGCTGATCGCCCAGGTGCTGCTGGCCCAAGCCACGACCGGGAGCGAAGAGCCCGAAACGGTCACGCTGGCTTGGCTCGTGCCCAAAGAGCGCACGGCCACGACCAGTCCAGGCGGCCTCTGGCGCTGGGCCGACGATGGCGCAGACAGGGAGCTGGTCGGTTTCCCACAATTCGTCCCAACGTCGGCCGATTGCACACAGCACGTGGAGTTGGCGCAGACCGGACCGTCTTCCCTGACTCTCGATGTGAGCGCCGCTTGCCCCCCGGGTGGGATCCCGCGAGCCCCGACGCGCGCGTTACACTTGCTGCGTCTGGACGCCAGCGGCGCCCGCACTCTACAGCAACTGCGCTTGGCGAATGCACCCGACGGCGAGAAGCTGAACCTCGCTGTGGAGACGACCGATCAGGACGGCGACGGGCACGACGATGCCAAAGTCACGTTCACCCTTCTGCGCGAAGGCACGGAGCGCGAAAGCAGCGCGTCCTTGATCTGGCTCGATCGCGCTGCCGGACTGGCACGTGACGACTCCGAGCCGCAAAAGTCCTTCGGCGACATCGGAAGCATCGAAGTCGTGCGCTCGAGAGGCAAAAACACCAGTGCTCGAGTCGCCGAACGCCTCGACAACGCGCGACGTCTGTACGCCTACCTTTGTAGCGAAAGCGGCACCCACCGCATCACGGACGCTGATGGCGTCGCCGTCAGCTGTGGCGACCTGAGCCGAGCGTTCCAGCATTTTCGCCTTGCCGAGCTGCGCGCCGCGCTGACCCTCGGCCAGCACGCGTCGGCCGTCTCCGTGCTGGATAGAGCGGATTGGTATGGAACGCAGCCGTCCGAGAAGGAACGAGCCGCGCTGGAGAAGGAGCTCTTCGCACGGCTTCCCGTTCAGCAGACGCGCCGCACATCGGTACGAGCTCGTGCGCGCGCGGAGGCCCCGGAACCGCGGCGCAGCCCGCTCGCCTTCGACGTGGACGGGAACTTGCTGGTCCAGGGTCCAGCGGGCATCACGCGCGTGAGCGCAGACGGCAGCGTGAGCGACGCCAGCGAGGAAGTCGACCCATGGCCGCTCATCATTTTCGGTGCCGGCGGGCGCCAAGCCACGGGGCTGAGTTTCCCCTGTGACGAGACCCAGGTCTCCGTGCTCGCGCGAGGCGCGGGCGGTCGGCTTTCATCCGCTCTGAAGACCGACTGGTTGAGCCCCAGGCCCGGCGCCTGCGGTGGAGCGCGATTCCGACGCCCGGAGCTGCGCGTCATCCACTGGGCTGGGGATGAACTCGTGGCCATCATCGGGGCAGAATTGTTCGGCAGCCAGACGCGTGCCCCAATGGGGGGGCCCGTCAGTCCCAACTCCAAGTGGCGCGTTCACACCACCAGCGTGGGGCTACTCGTGGTCGGTCCCTCCAGTACGCAGCTGTGGCGCTCGCAGGGGGACGAGAGTGAGTGTGTGATTGCGAACGACGGGGCACGAATCGCTTGCCTCACGGGCGCCGAGCCCGTGATGATCGAACCGTCGAAGAGCTCGGAGGCCACGAGAACCGCTGGCTCGCACCCCACCAAACCCTGAGCTGCAGACTCGACCTGGGCGCCGTCTCACCCACATGATGTGGAGCAGAACGCGCCGCGGGACCCAACACGAGTTCGTGCGGGTCCCGGTGTTCACCGCGGGGCAACCCCTCGCGGCTTCGTCACGTGCCGTGGTTCAGGGCGCCTTGACGCGCTCGAGATAGCTGCGCGTGCGGGTGTCGACCCGAACCCATTCACCCTCTGCAATGAAGAGCGGCACTTGGATCGTTGCCCCGGTAGCGATCTTGGCGGGCTTGGTCACGTTGCTGGCCGTGTCGCCTTTGACGCCGGGCTCCGTCTCGGTGATCTCGACCGTGATGTGCGGGGGCAGGTCCAGGGACACCGGCCTACTCTTGTAAACGGTGATCATGCACTCGCTGCCGTCCATCAGCAGGTCCGCGTCGGGACCGACGACGTCCTTGTTCACCGTGATCTGCTCACCCGAGTTCGGGTCGAGGAACACGAAGTCCTCACCATCCGGGTAGATGTATTGGTACGAGCGCTCTTCTGCGTCAGCGGCCTCAATCTTTTCACCGGACCGGATGTTGCGCTCGATGACCGAACCGGTCAGCAGATGCCGCATTTTGGTGCGCGTGAATGCCTGACCTTTGCCCGGCTTGACGAACTGAAACTCGAGGCAAACGTACGGCTCACCGTCGTAGACGAACTTCAGCCCCTTCTTGATATCGCTGGTATCCATTTGACGTGCTCGACTCTGGCAATCGACTTGATCTGCAGGTGACGTGGTTCCAACTGGCACCGGCGAGGGCGCCAGGGCCAAGCGTGTAGCGAGCCCATCGCCGAGTTGCAAGCGTCAAACCCGAGGCAGGACTTCGCCCCCGAGCAAAATCAGCCACCGCTGGCCCAACTACCCGAAATTCCCGGACCGAAGGCTCCGAGATGTGCTCTAGTTTGTCGTCATGCTAGACGACTTCGGTAACGAACTCGAAGAGATCCGACGCGAGATCGTGGAGAGCCGGTCGCTGTCGATCAAGACCAACAATCTGGTCAACGCACTCTCCGCGGATCTGAACAGCATCGCCAAACGTCAGCAAAACTACGAGCGGAGCCTGCGCTGGAACAGCGGTGTTGCCTACGTGGTGACGATCGTCATTCTCATGTTCGTGGGCAAAATCGTCGTCGACGCCCGCGTCGAAACGGTACGGGCCCAGACGTCCGATGGCACGGAGCGACTGGAGGAACTCGAGGCGGAGGCCAAACGCCTGCGAGAGCGCGTGGAGTCCATGCGTCACGACGAGAAAACGGCCTTCGAGTTCTATCGACTTGCAGTCGAAGGCAAACACGCCGAAGTGCTCAAGCGTTTCGAAGAAGTCAACGCGTTGAGTCTCACGAAGACCGAGCGTCAAGCGTTCGAGGCCGCCCGCGAACGAGCCCGGAACGAGCTGAGCTTGCAACGCTACCAAGAAGGCCTCGATCACATTCGGACCCGTCGTTGGCACGAGGCAGCCGAAGCGCTGTCGGCCTCCGTCAAGTACAAGGCCGACGCCGCACATTCACCCAACGCGCGCCTGCTGCTAGCTCGAGCGATGCGCGCCCTGGGCCGCCAGCGGGAGGCGATCCCGATGTTGATCCAGGCCTTCGAAGCCTCGCCGGACAAGGAGATCATGGACGATGCGGGCTTGCTCTTGGCCGAGTGCCAATTGGACATCGAGGCCTACAACGATGCCAAAGCGACCTTGCGCGCGTTCATTCGACGCTTTCCGTCGAGCCCGTTCATCAACGACGCTCGCAGCAAGCTCGCCGAACTACAGATGCGTCATTGACATGCGCTCGCGTCGGCCATCGCGCTCACTGGCCGCCGTCGGGAATGGGCGACGCCTCTTGGCGCACGGGATCGTTCGCGATCAGCGTTAGCGACGGCTCGTGGAATTGCTTGCCGTCACCACGGCTCGAACCCGTGAGCACGAAGGTGTAGGCGCGCGATTGCTCGAGCTGCAATCCCGACGCGTCGAGCACCGACTGCCAATCTGTCGCGAACACCGGCTCGACGTCGTCACCTTCTTCGACACGCAGACGAATGCCACTCAGAGGCTCGCCGATGGTCTCCAGCCCGATCCCCGAGCGTACGGTCGTCGGTGCGATCTGGCCGCGAGATATCCTGGTCGCCACGGTAAAAAACGAGCCTGAAGCCTCTTCCGACCAAGGTTCGGAGCGCAGCGTCGCACTGTTCATCGCGCTCGCGTTGACCAGTTGGAGCCCCACCGAGCCAAAATCGTTCAGTCGCGATAGGGTGGCGAAGATCGGAGTCAGCGTGCTGTGACCACGACCGAAGTTGGCATCACAAACGTCCTCGGGATCCTTCGGGTACCCGCCGACGCACCCTGCCGCGACCAACAGCGAGCTCAGCTCGTCCAGCGCGCCAGGCGACAACGTCGCGAACGGGACCACTCTCAGCTCGGGGATGTCTACCGGCGGAAGCCTAGGGCGAGCAGCATCCCCCGCGTCGAAGAGAACGGCGGCGTCTGGTACTTCGGAGGCCGCGCTCGCGTCGGGCGCCTGGTCGCCGGCGTCACGCGCCTGGTCGCCGGCGTCGGATTGGCCCGCGTTCGCCCCGGCGTCACGCGAGCCACGTTGCACTCCCGCGTCCCGAACGGACGTGGAGTCTTCATCAACGCTCGCTGCTGCGATCTCGGAAAGCTCAGCGCAAGTGATGCCTTCGGCCAAAGGCGCCATTGCCGCCACCAAATCCCACGCGTAGCCACCCGCGCGCTCTTCCTCAGTTGGAGAAAACCAAACGCTCTGTCCGTGCCGCAGGCCGCGTCTTGGAAAGGGCTCGGCATCCTCGTCGGAGCGCCCACTGTCGGGGTCGACGACGCAGAAGTAGACGTAGTCGGCGTCGATCACGCCGTTGAGCAAGCGCAACGCAGCGTCGCGCTCGGGCTCTCGCGGCCCAGTCGGTGTCGTCGGGGCGGGCGCCGTCCCGTGGCCCGTCGCTAGCGGACTGGGCTCGTCGGTACCAGACACGACGCCCGCTTCGGGTGCTGAGACCAGTACCACACCCGGCTCCTCCGGCAGTCTGAAGGACGCATCCGGCGTGCGGCGCGAGAGATCCGGCGTCTTCGCCGCGCATGCGCTCAGCGACATCATCACGGCCGCTGCGCTCAGCACGTGCTCGCACTTTCCACCGAAGCGGTGCATCGTGTTGTTGTAGATGAGCTGAGTTGATTTCGCGAAGACGATTTCGCGACGCGGGCGCACGCTGCTCTAGGCTAGATGAAAAAACCGCTCAGTGTACAGGTGTACCGGCAGGCGGTAGCCGAAACACGTGCGCATGGTCCAAAGGACCCGCGGGACCGTGACCGAGGTGCATCGCAGCGCGCATGGACTCGTGCACGAAACGAATCGCCTTCTCGACCGAGCTTTCCAAGGTCATGCCCTGAGCCACGCAAGTCGCGATGCCCGCAGCGAGCGTGCAGCCCGTACCGTGTGTGCTTCGAGTCTCCAGGCGTGGAGCCTCGAAGCGCCGCTCCAGACCGTCCACCGTGCGCAGCAGATCAACGACGTGCTCTCCTTCCAGGTGGCCGCCGGTGATCACCACCGCACTCGCCCCCATCATCAACAGTGCGTCGGCGGCATGGTGCATGTCGCCTTCGTCTTCCACGCTCTGCCCCGTCAAGATCGACGCCTCTTCCAAATTGGGCGTCACGACGGCGGCCATGGGCACCAGACGCTGCTTCAAGGCCTCGATGCCACGCTGGTCGAGCAACACCTTCCCGCTGCTCGAACGCATGATGGGATCGACCACGATGGGTAGACTTTGGGCCCTGCGTTCCAACTGTCGGGCACAGAGTTCGACGGTGGTTCGATCGCACAGCATGCCGGTCTTGACCGCGTCGGCGCCGATGTCCGTCAAGACGACTTCGATCTGACGTTCGACCAGGAAGGGGTCCATCAGTGCCACTTCGTGCACACCAGTCGTATCCTGCGCAGTGACGGCAGTGATGGCGGTCATGGCATAGCCGCCCAAAGCCGTGATGGTCTTGATGTCCGCCTGAATCCCTGCACCGCCGCCCGAGTCCGAGCCGGCTATCGAAAGCACACGACCATCCATCGGGCTGGCGTAGCACGGAGCCACCGACGCGCGGCAGGGCTTCGCCTCGGCAAGGAGCCAGCAGCCGTTTTTTTGGCGATTCAGGGCGGGCTCAGTAGCCTGCCAGGAGCATGATGCGAGCACCACGCACCCTGCGCGGCGGCGCCGCCGTCGGCCTGATACTCGCCTTGGTTGGCTGCTCGCAGCAGGACGAGTCCACCCCTTCGCTGAGTTCGAAGGAGCAGGCGCCGCGCCAGGACGAAGACCAAACGAAGCCGAAACACCGTCGGTCCGAAAGCGCCATCACGTATACGATCGCTCGCGGTGGCACGCTGCTGAACGTCGCCAACCTCTATAAGCTGCACCACCACGAGATCATCGAGCTCAACCCGGACATCGACCCCGACGCCAACCTGGGGCCGGAGACGGAGGTCGTGGTCTACGACGCACCCAATCGAGACAGCGAATCCGTCGGGGCTCCGCATCGAGGAGAAATCATCGGCGCCGTGCCGATGTCCAACGGGCCGGGTCGTGTGATCACGGCCGAACGTTGGAAGACCTGGGCCACGCGAGCCACCGTGGAGCAGCTCGACGGGGTGCTCCAACGTTGGGCAAAGCGGTTTCCGGACGGCCCCCCAGTGCTGGTGGGCAATCTCTCAGCACGGCGGGGCGGCCCGCTCGCGCCCCACAAGACTCACCAGAGCGGTCGCGACGTCGACCTGAGCTACATCGCCAAGTGGGACGGCAAGAGTCGTGTTGTTTGGCAGAAGATGAACGCCGCCAACCTCGATGCCGCAAAAACTTGGGTGCTACTGAAGACTCTGGTCGCCCACGCCGACATCGAAGCGATCTTCATCGACCGCAGCCTGCAGAAGGTTCTCCTGCGGCACGCGAAACGGAACGGCACGGTGCGCCAGAATCGTCTGGATCGCTGGCTCGAGGTTGCGGCCAAGGGCGCCAAGCGACGCGAAGCGCTGATACGCCACGTTCCTGGCCATGACGACCACATTCACGTGCGTTTTGCGTGCCGTCCGGACGAGAAACGTTGCGAGTCCTGAAACATCAACGCCTGCAGCTTTGACACCAGGCGCTGACGAGGCTATCCCGGCCCGTCATGAGTGAGAACGAGGGCAGCGCGCCCATCGCTGGCAGCGGGCCCGAGGGCGCAAGCCCGGAACCTTCCTTGACGCCCTCCGAAGCGGAGCCGGCAGAAAGCGCGAAAGCCAGCCCGGCTGGTGTGAACGGATCGCCGTCCCCCGACGGGGCCGCACCCAAAAAGAAACGGCGCCGACGCAGGCGCCGCAAGTCCAAGCCGGCCGCTGGCGCCGACATAGACGCCGGTGGGACGTCCACTGTGGCGTCTGCCGAGGGCGTCGTCGGCACGAGTGCTCCCAACGATGGTGCCTCGATGGAGGAACCCAGCCCCGCCTCTCCCACGACCGAAAGCGATGAACCCACCCGAGCCGCAGCTCCGGTCGCGAGTGAAACTCCTGCAACTGGTGAAGCCTCCACGCCCGCACAGAGCGAACCCCAGGAGACGAGCCCTCCGGCAACTCCGCCCCCTCCGCCCAAGCCCACGGAGAAGGATCAGGCGCGTTTTCGGACTACTCGCGAGTGGCTGAGCGAACACGCGGACGAACTGGGGGTCCCAGCCGAACAACGCCTACGAGCGGTGACGGAACCGCCATCCGATCTCGACGCGATTTGGCAAGTCGACACGGCCCTGTATCAAGCACTCACCGGCGACGGGGCCCATCACCTTCCCGCGCCGCGACGAAGGGCGCTTCACGAAGAAGCGTTGGAGCGGATCCCGACGCTGACGACTCTGACGGCGTGCCTACAGCTGGCTTGGTCAGAACGAGCCGCACCCAGCTCGGACACTCACGACACACGAGCCGCAATTGCGACGGAGCCACGAGCGGTGGAATCGTCTGAGGCCGCTAGCGACACGAGCGCCAGCGACACAAACGCGAGCGACGCGGCTGTTAGCGACGTGAGCCCCGGCGTGGCGAGCTCCGATGACGCGACGACCACCGCCGATGCCCCTCCCGTCGCTGCGAACTCTGCCGACACGAGCCCCGACGATAGCGCTCAGGCCAGCCCCCCCGATACCCCGTCGCCGCAAGCAGCAACGGCACGCACCACGGGGAGAGCTAGCGTGAACAGCTCCGAGGAGACCGGTGAGCGCCCGGAGCTACCGTTCATCGCGGGCAAGAGTCCGTTCGACCTGGTGCGCCGGGTGGAAAGTCGGGTTGGCGACACGCAGAGCTTGAATCGTCTGCTATCACTGCTGGAGAAGCACGTCGACCGCGGGCAATGGATCGAGTGGCTCCTGGCCATGCAGGAGAACCGCGACCTGAAGCGCACTTTGGAGTCCGGCGAAGTGCCCCAGAGCTGGCGCGCCCTGGTGCCGCATGCCCGAGCTTTGGCAGCAGTGGTGGTGCGTGGCCAGACCAACCAGTGGGGCGCCCGCCAACTTCACCACGGGTTGCGCACGTTGTTGCGCTCTGGCGCGGACAGCTTGATGACCCGCCCGGTCGCCATGAGGGAACGCCTCGTGCGACTCGCTCTGAGACTGCGCCTCAAGCCACAAGACCTCGCTGCCGTTTCCAGATTGCTGGATAGCCTGGAGGGCGATTCTGCCGCGCTGTCGCTCGCTCTAGAGCACGTGCGGGGACTCATGAGCTCGCACCAGTACGAAAAAGCGACGCAGATGTTGCTGGCCCTACAGCCACGCAGCCGGGGAGAGCCTCTCGTGGGTCATTGGCTCAAGGCGTTGTCCGGCCCCCGCTACGGAAATGTCGCTCTGCTCAAGAGCCGGGCCCGCCCGCCTCTGATGACGGACTTCCCACTGCGCCCGGCGCTGTGGCTAGCGCAACAGAACGACGTATGGCTCCGGGTCGGTGTCGCCGAAAGCGCAGCTCACTTCGCCCAGCACGTCGAAACCCATCGCCGGGCGGAAATTCCGGGTGTGAGCGTCGTGGTCGAACACGGCTTCACGAAAGGCAATCGCCCCTACGCCGCCTACGAACGAAAGGGGGAAAACGCGAAGTTCGCTCTCAGTCCCGCTCACGGCGCGAGTCGTGAGGAGGCACTCGACAGCGCTCGGCAGCTACTGCAATTGGCCTACGGGCTCGCTCGCGCCGGTGTGGTCTTGCCCGATGCCGAACTCGGGCGTCTCGAGCGGGACGCTTCAGGACGGCTGTGGCTGGTGGAAAGCTGGGGCGCCAAGCTGGCAGCTCTGGACGTCGCTCAGGAGTCCATGATCGGGATTCTGAGAAGCTGGCTCGCGGCGGTGTTGTTCGACTCGCCCAACTTCGCCCTCAAGCCGGACGTCATGGACACGCTGCGCCATGCCGCCGACTTCGCGACCGTGCGTGCGACCTTGGACGTGCTCAGTCGCACGCGACTTTGGGAACCCTGAGAGGATTCGGCATGGCAACGTATGCGGTCGGCGACATCCAAGGCTGCTACGATCCGCTGCGTCGGCTACTCGACGAGGTCCACTTCGAGCCGGAGCACGACCAGCTGTGGTCCGTGGGCGACATCGTCAACCGGGGCCCCTCATCGCTCGCCGTGCTTCGCTTTTTGAGGGAACTCGGTGGCGCGTTCCGCGGCGTGCTCGGCAACCACGACTTGCATCTGTTGGCGGTCATGTCGGGTGCTCGCGAAGTGCGACGCAAAGACACCCTGACAGAGGTACTCGAGGCTCCCGATGCCAACGAGTTGCAGCATTGGCTCAGCCAACTTCCCCTCGCCCATCACGAGCGCGGACGGCTGATGGTGCACGCGGGCGTGGTACCCAGTTGGGACTTACGGCAGACGCTCGACCGCGCGCAGGAGGTACACGACGTGTTGCGCTCCGGCGACTCGCGAGCCTTCTTCGAAGACATGTACGGCAATGACCCGGATCACTTCGACGAGAGCCTGCACGGCACCGCACGCCTGCGAACGATCACCAACGTGCTGACCCGTCTTCGCTTCTGCAGCGCTGACGACCGACTGGACTTCGACAACAAACGCGATGCCGCGCAGCCCCCCCCTGGCATGAAACCTTGGTTCGAACACGCGCATCGCAAGCTCTCGTCGGTCCCGATCCTGTTCGGGCACTGGGCTGCCCTACGAGGTAGGGTCGACGCCCCGAATCTCTTTGCGCTCGACACGGCTTGCGTGTGGGGCCATCGCCTGACGGCACTGCGTCTCGAGGACCGCCTCCGTTTCTCTTGCGACTGCTCGTAGCGCGAGCCCCTTCACGCCATCAAGACGCCAGGAAAGCGCTCGGGCGCCGTGCTTTCACACGGACCGTTCTGGTCACCACCCACGGCGACGAAGACGGCAGACGAACCGAGTAGCTACAGATCGTAGAGATAGAACGTCGCATCGAGCGGACCGTTTCGGACTGGCTTGATGATCCTCGGGCGACCCCGCATCAGAGCCTCGAAACGCGGGTGGGCCACGACGAAGCCGGCGCGCCAACCCGAGAACCCGCGACACCACTCGGCCAGTTCGCGGTAGAGGCCTTCGACCTTCGCTTCATCCTCCAAACGATGGCCGTAAGGGGGATTGCACAGGATGAGCCCCCGCTCCGCCGACAGGCCGCGTTCGCTGCACAGCGCGGCCACGCTCGACCAGCCGAGTTCACGAAAGTCACCACCTCGAACCGCAATCTGCGACGCGCAGCCCGCCGTCTCGATGTTGCGCTTCATCATTTCCAAGCTGGCGTCATCCGCTTCGTTGGCGATCACGAACGGCGAGGTATCTCCGAAGATGGGCTTCGCCTTGTTCGCCGCCAACTCCGCGAATTGTGGCCAGTTCTCGGCTCGCGGACGGCGCCCCGAACACCACACCGGCCGCCCCTGCCCCAACCCGACGGCCTCGATCCCGAGCGTCCCCGAGCCTGCCATGGGATCGAGCAGCGGCTCACTCCGACTGTCGTGTCGCGCGAGCATGACGATCAGCGCAGCGAGATCCTCTCGCAATGGGGCTACCCCCGACAGCTGTCGATAACCACGCCGGTGCATGGGCATTCCGGCCAAGTCGAGAGCAATGGAAACCTCCGAGCCGATCAGGCGCACGTCCACCGGCAAGTCGGGCGCTCGCGGCTCGACGCGCAGGCTCGCACCGCGTTCTGCGGCGGCTTCCACGATGGCATTCTTCACGGTGCCGACGACCTGCCGTTCACCCGCAGCAAAGTCTCGCACGGAAAGCGCTTCGACGCTCAACGTGGCGCCGTCCCAGTACCACGCGCGCGGGTCTTCGCTCACAGCTCGTCTGAGCTGCTCGAAAAGCGGCTCCAGACGCTGGGCGGGGCAACGATAGAGCTCCCACAGCACCCGCGCGCTGGTGCGGTGATAGCGAGCAGCGAGCAACGCCATCCGTAGGTCGAAAGGATAACTGACGGCCCCTGGGCCCTCTTTCTTCGGAATCGGGACCCGAATGTCGTCGTACGCCCGACGCACTAGCCGCGAGAGCTCGCCAGCCATCACCTTGTTGGCACCGCCCACACCGACCAGGCGCAACTGGTTGACGGCAAACGGCGTGCGCGTCGCAGCAGGTGCCGGATTGTTCACGAGCCCACCGACAATCCTCGTTGTTCGAGCACGCGCTCGACGGTTTCGACGATGGCCACGGTGGCAGGATCGGGCTCGAGGTTCACCGAGCTTCCGACCTGCTTCGAGCCCAGGTTCGTGCGTCGGCGTGTCTCGGGGATCAGATGGATCCAGAAACCCTCCGCATCGATCTCACCCACCGTCAGACTGCACCCATCGACCGCAATGAATCCCTTGTACAAAACGTACCTCCGACAGTCGTGTGGCAGCGAGATCAACAGTGACAAGTCCTCGACCGACGAAAGCCGGCGTACGACTTCCCCCGTCCCCATGACGTGACCACTCACGCGATGCCCACCAATCTCGTCACCCGCGCGCATGCTGCGCTCGACGTTCACCGCATCGCCAACCACCCGAACGCCGAGAGTGGTCATGCGCAAGGTCTCGGCAATGACGTCGAAATGTACCGCGCCCGCATCAACCTCGACCGCAGTCAAACACACGCCATCGATCGCCACGCTGGCGCCGGTCACCAAGCCCTGCGCCAGCTGCGCGCCCAGCTCCACGACGAGCCGAGCCTGCTCTTGACCCCGCTCGAAAGCGACGATCGGGCGACTTGCTTGGACGATACCGGTGAACACGATCCAGGGAGGTAGTCTGGACGCGACGCCTCCGCAAGCGCGCCGGTAGCCCCTCTCGGACTCGAACCGAGATACCCGAAGGTCGCGGATTTTAAATCCGCTGCGTCTGCCAATTCCGCCAAGGGGCCCGAAGGAGCCGCCATTGTTCTCGACATGTCGGCGGAGGCAAGACCTGCTTGTCCTTTTTCCGACCGAAGTCCTCGCCAATGAAATTGAACTTCGTTTTCAAGTGCACTAGACCCTGGCTGTGAAGCTTACGGAGCTCGAAATCGGCCAGTCTGGAGTCATCCGCAGTGTCACCGGAGAGCGCGCTTTCCGGCGTCGGATTCTGGAGCTGGGCCTGCTGCCAGGTACGGAGGTCGTGCTCCAGCGCATCGCCCCCTTGGGGGATCCCATCGAGCTCTGGTCCAGAGGCGGCAATCTTTCCATCCGCGCCCGAGAAGCCCTCGGTATCGAAGTCCAGACGAACGGAGGGCGCAGCGCTTGACCCGCAGTGCTCCCTCGGTCGCGAGCGCGCCGGTGTCGAACACCGTCTTGTTGGTGGGCAATCCCAACGTCGGCAAGACCACTCTCTTCAATGGTCTGACCGGACAGCAAGCGCGTGTGGGCAACTACCCGGGCGTCACCGTGGAGCGCCGCTCGGCACTCGTGGAGCTGGGAGACCGCCACGTCGAGTTGGTCGACGTGCCAGGAGCCTACTCGCTCTCCGCTCGCTCAGCCGAAGAACAAGTCGCCATCGAGGCTGCCCTCGGCATCTGCGGTAACCCAACGCCAACCCTGATCGTGGTCGTCATCGACGCCGGGCAATTGGCCAGAAACCTGTACTTCGCCCTGCAGCTCGCCGAGTTTCGACTGCCGGTGTTGTTGGTGTTGACGATGATGGACGAGGTCGCCGCCCATCCCCCCATTCCCGAACGTGTCGGTGCACTATTTGGTGTGCCCTGCGTGGGCGTCAACGCCCGTCGCAAAGACGGCCTGCACGAGCTCAGAGCCACGCTCGCGACTGCGCTCAGAAGTCCTCCGGTCGCAGACGTGGAGCTGCCCTACGGCGAGACCATACGCCGCTGCGCCGACCGAGTCGCCGAGACGCTGCCTACCGAATGGCGACGAAACGTCGAGCACGATCGAGCCCTCGCGCTGTGGGCACTGCTGAGTCTCGAAGACGACGACGAACTCACTGCTCCCGACGAGCTCAGACGCAAGGTCAACGAGGTCAGAGGGCAGGCCGATGCATCAGACATCGACTTGGACTTGAGCATCATCGAGACCCGTTACGACACGATCGAACGCCGCCTGCCGAGTTGCTACGAGTCCACCAGCGCCCAATCGGAGCGCACGGACTGGACGGAGCGAGTGGATCGCTACTTGCTGCATCCCGTGTACGGATTCGCCTTCTTCGTCTTGACCATGCTGGCCGTTTTCCAAGCGCTCTTCGCTTGGGCAGATCCGGCAATCGGCCTGATCGAGGACGGCGTTACCTACCTGCAGGACCTGGTGTCCACCCAACTTCCGGAAGGATTGTTCACCGATCTGCTGGTCGAAGGCGTGCTGGGTGGCGTGGGCAACGTCATCGTATTCCTGCCACAGATCCTGCTGCTCTTTTTTCTGGTCGGACTGTTGGAGGATAGCGGCTACATGGCGCGCGTTGCGTACCTCATGGACCGCGTGCTGCGCTCAGTCGGACTGCATGGCAAGGCGTTCGTGCCGATGATGTCCGGAATGGCGTGCGCCGTGCCGGCGATCCTAGCAACGCGAACGATGGAACGTCGGCGCGATCGACTGCTGACCATGATGGTCGTCCCGTTGATGACGTGCTCTGCGCGGCTGCCGGTCTACACGCTCGTTATCGGAGCGCTGTTTCCACCATCCCATGTCTTCGGCTTCGTGCCCGTGCAAGGGCTGTTGATGGTGAGCATGTATCTGTTCGGGATCGTGATCACGTTGTTGGCGGCTTGGGTACTGGGGCGTACGGTGGTGCGGGGTCGAAGCGTCCCTCTGATTCTGGAGCTACCCCGCTACCGCATGCCGAGTTGGGGCACGACCACGCGCATGATGCTGCAACGGGCGGGCGACTTCTTGCGAGAAGCCGGCACCGTCATTCTCGGCTTCACGATCCTGCTCTGGGCGCTGCTGTCGTTCCCCAAACCTCCCGACAGCGCCACGACAACGCCCGAAGCGCCCACGACGCAAGTCGTCGCGACGGGCGCCTCCGACACGATGGGAGCATCGCCGGCTGCTCGAGCAGTATCCGGCGCTGAGCCAACTCGCCCGAGCGCAACGCCGTCGGGCGGTGATGCGAGCCTGCCGGAACAGGAGGCCGCTTCCGTCGGCGTGGAGAACATCGCTCAGCACGCGCCGGCGATCGAGTTCAGCTTGGGTGGTCGCCTCGGCAAAGCGCTCGAACCCCTGATGAGGCCACTCGGCTTCGATTGGAAGATCACCGTGGGGCTCATCGGAGCGTTTTCGGCGAGAGAAGTGTTCGTCTCCACCATGGGCCTCGTCTTCGGGCTGGAAGACGCGGATGATGAGGCGGCACCGCTGCGGGACAAGATGCGAGCAGAAACTCGCGCCGACGGTCGCCCCGCCTACCCTCCGTTGGTCGGCCTATCCTTGATGGTTTTCTTCGCGTTGGCCTGCCAATGCATGAGCACCGTGGCAGTGGTGCGCCGCGAGACCAAATCGTGGCGTTGGCCCGCGCTACTCGTCGTGTACATGACGTTGCTAGCGTACGTCGCCAGCCTCATCGTGTACCAAGGCGGGAAGCTGCTCGGCCTCGGCGGCTGACGACGGTTCGCTGCGTCCGGCCTTCGGAGCACGAACGGGGTTCAGCTCTAGAAAGTGCCGCTGAGAGAGAAGAAACTGCCCCCAGTCGTCGGCCGCACATCCAAGGTGAGTTCATCCTGCGTGGCAGCACTATCCGTCGACTCGTCCTGAGCCAGGAAGAACAGCACTGTCCCAGCAGCCGCGCCCGCGACGCCAACCCCGAGACTGATGTTGGCGAACAAGTACTGCTGGTCCACCCCATCCTGCAGTTCCTTCTTTCGAGGGTCAGTGCACATGCTTTCAGGACGACCGCACTCGTCGCGAGCCTCGTCTTCGTCAGACGCACCTTGAAGCCCAAAGATCGCAAAGCCTGCCAAGCCAAGGGCGCCCACACCCCAGCCAGCATACGCACCGATCATCAGGCCATTGGTACCCTCTGGTTCGACTTCTATGATCTTCGGAGGACAGCCGTCGTTCTCGAGCACTCCGGCCGTGGTGGGGCATTTGTCCACCGGATCTTCGAGACCATCGCCATCCGTGTCGATGATCAGAGGCGGAAACTGCACACGGACAACCCGGTTCTTTTCGCCTTGGCTGACGACGAGGGTTTGGTCCAACCGCCGCCCTTCGAACTCGAAGATCAGATCGTACTTGCCCGGGTCGAGGTCGATGGCACGACCATCGAGCGCCTCGGTCAGTACCCGGTCGTTGGTCGAGACTTTGACCTGGATCAGGTCCTTGCCCTCGGCGTCTCGCGCCGCGAGGATCACACTCGGGATCTCGGCCGCAACCTCCGACAGCCACTGGCCACAATCACTCTTGACGAAATCGGGACAAGCATCCCGTACGCAGAGGCGCAGCTGCTCTTGGGCCTCGGTTAGTTTGCCCGCGTTTCGATTGACCTGTGCTTGCTCGTAGGCTCGAGCACAGGCCTGCACATCCTCGGACTCGTCCTGCGCCTGCGCCTGGAGCGGCACCCCGGCAAACGAGACAGAGAACGCGCAAGCAACGACGAACGACGAACGAGATCGCTTCACGACAATCATGGTCTTCAGTGCACCAACGCTCCCGTACGCGACGAACACGTACGCAGCGAGAGCCTAACAGCAATCAGCATTGCCTCCCAAAAACAATGTGCTCGTTCGAATGCGCGGGCAGCACCAGCCTGTGCTCAAATGTCCCGGAAGTCCGGCCACTTGAACAAATCGCGGGCTACACCAGCGTACACTGGCCTCGGCTCGTGCGCTCCGATGTGCCGCGCGCTGATGACCGAACACTCTACACCGACATCATTTCAAGCACTCAGGCTTGATCTTCTTGATGCCGTTCTTCAATTCCCAAGGCGGCTTGCAGTTCGAACTGGGCGATGCCTTGCGCGGCGGCGGCTGCCACTTGGGTCCTGGTCTCGGGTTTGTCGGCTCAGGCCCGACGTCCTCTGGCGTAGTGGGTGCAGGAGCGGACCCCGTCGATGCTGCCGACGAGCTCGGCTCTGGCGGCACAGGCTCTGGCTCGGCGGTAGGCTCCGGCTTGGGCGGTTCCGGTGCGGTGACCACGGCGGATGTTGCCTGGGTGGTTGGCGGGGCGACAACGCCTGGGCCGGCTTCCTCTTCTCCCGAAAGCGATACCCACAGCCCGATACCTAGCGCGCAGATGACGCCCACCCCAACGGCTAGCACGACCTTGCGACGATGCTGCCCGGCATCCACCACGCTGATCGACTCCGCATCGATGCCGCCCTCCACCCGCGTCGTCGCAGACGTCGTGGGTTCGATGCCGGAGCGAGTCGCGCCGGCTGTCGACGGCAACGGCTCGATGCCAGAGTGAACCTCCCCCAGCTCATCCATGGGGTAGCCTTCGACGCGAGCTACCAGGTTCATGCGGCTGCCCAGTTCATCGCCGCCATAGTCGCGAACCCACTCCCCGACGGTGTGCGCAGTGGCCACACCGCCAGCCTTCTCCAGTGCAACCGCGAAGTCGCGAGCCGTCTGAAAGCGCTTGTCAGGGTCGCGCTCGAGAGACTTCATCACGGCGTCGCTCACCTCGTCCGAGAGACTCGGGACCACCGTCTTCGGATTGGGGATCTCCGACGCGAGTACCTTGCCGAGGATCTCCCCGGCGTCGGCGCCGGCGAAGAGCCTCTTGCCCGCAAGCGCCTCCCACAGCACGATGCCAGAAGCGAAGATGTCACTGCGGCGATCGATGTCTTTGCCGTTGAGCTGTTCCGGGGACATGTAGCTCAACTTGCCCTTCATCTGACCGTCGCGCGTCGCCCCGGAGCGCATGGCCGCCTTGGCAACACCGAAGTCGAGAACTCGTGCCACGCCATCCAGTCCAACGAGCACGTTCTGCGGTGAGATGTCGCGATGCACGATGTTGAGCGGCTCACGAGTTTCGCTCTTGGCTTCATGGGCAGCATGTAGCCCGTGCAGCATGCCGCTCATCACGCTGAGCACGACGTTCGGCGGAATGCGTTCGCCCAGCTTGGCGGCGTTGCGCACCAACTTGCTCAGCGCCTCACCCTGCACGTACTCCATCACGAGGAAGAGCTCATCGTGCGTCTTGACGACATCCAAGGTGGAGACGACGTTCGGGTGCTGAATACGGGACGCGAGTCGCGCCTCGTCCACGAACATGGTTACGAACTCTTGGTCTTTGGCGTACTGCGGATGCAGCCGTTTGACCGCGACGGTTCGGGTGAACCCAACCTGTCCAACGAGCCTCCCAAGATGCACCGTTGCCATACCGCCGGCGGCAATTTCGTCAAACAGTGCGTAGCGCCCTACAATCCGCGGTGTGTGGGCGAGTTCGGGACTGGCTTCAGTCATTTCGAGATTCCCAGGGAATCTACCAGACTGGGCTGCCCATCGGTAATGCAGTGGCCATGGGACAGCGATTTTCTTACGTCAGAGGCCGAGGCGCCGAAAAGACGCTCCCGCGTTCGTTTTTCAGTCGTCCCGTCGTCCAAGTCGCGAAGGATTGCGTCGGGATGGTGCTCGTATCCGACATCGGGGGTCAACGCGTATCCGGCCACATCGTGGAGACGGA
The DNA here is from genome assembly GCA_050301735.1 of Polyangiaceae bacterium. Classification (GTDB taxonomy): domain Bacteria; phylum Myxococcota_A; class Polyangia; order Polyangiales; family Polyangiaceae; genus SZUA-265. The sequence goes on from JBNKZR010000009.1 coordinate 18,115, forward strand.
GGCATACCGCGGTCCTGAGGACCGCGCCGCGCACAGCTACGGACACCGACGCACTGCTCGCACCGAGGTGATGTTCGGGCCAGCAGGATTCGCGTATGTGTTCTTGCTCTACGGAATGCACCACCACCTCAACTTCGTGACCGGCGCGAAGGACCAACCGGAAGCCGTCTTGGTTCGCGCCGTGGAGCCCCTAACCGGCCGAGATGTCATGTCAATTCGTCGAGGGGTGGCGGAGGAATCGAAGCACTTGTGCAACGGACCCGGCAAGCTGTGCCAGGCGTTCGGAATCACGCGCGAGCACTACGGCTGCGACTTAACGCATGGCGTTATCAGACTCATGCGTGGTCCGACCGCACGCGTGGAGACGTCGCCTCGCATCGGGATCGACTACGCTGGCGAGTGGGCGTCCGTGCCTTGGCGATTCTACGAGAGCGGCAATCCTCACGTCTCCCGCGCCCCAAGAAAGAAATGACACGACTGAAACGGGAAATCGACGTTCTGCTTGGCGTCACAGGCAGCATCGCGGCGTACAAGGCTGTTGAAATCGCGCGATTGTTCATCAAGCAACAGCGGAACGTGCAGGTGCTGATGACCCCCTCCGCGCGCCGCTTCGTGGGAACCGCAACCTTCGCTGGCATTACCGGCGGCGAGGTATACACCGAGCTGTTCGCCAGCTCCGGCGAACTGCACGTCGAACTCGCCCAACGCGCACGAAGGATCCTCGTGGCCCCCGCGACCGCCGACGTGCTCGCACGCTTCGCGACCGGACGCGCCGACGACCTCCTGACGGCGACGCTGTTGTGCAGTGACGGACCCATCACGCTGGCCCCGGCGATGCACCCGCGCATGTGGCAGCACCCAGCGACTCAATACAACGTGCGATTGCTCCGCGAGAGAGGCGTCGAGTTCGTGGGCCCCGCCCATGGTGTGGTCGCGTCCGGGGACGTGGGCTGGGGACGCCTCGCCGAACCGGCAGACATCGTGGCCGCGTTGAGTGACCACGGCAGCCTGGCGGGCCGGCGCTTGGTCGTCTCCGCAGGACCGACTCTGGAAGACATCGACCCAGTGCGGTTCATCGGCAATCGCTCCAGTGGCAAGATGGGGTTCGCCATTGCCGCTCGAGCCGCCGCGCGAGGAGCGGAAGTGGACTTGATCTGCGGACCCGTGACGCTACCGACGCCGCCCGGTGTCCGCCGCACCGACGTGCGTACAGCGCTGCAGATGCAGAGTGCCCTGCGCGAACGACTCCAGCATCCCGCCGACGCCGTGATCATGGCAGCTGCGGTGGGCGACTACCGTGCGGCGAGCGTGAGCCCCAGCAAGCTGAAACGAGATGGCGCCGCAACCTTGGAGCTGGTGGAGAATCCCGACATCATCTCCGGACTCGCCAAAGAGCAATACACGCGTCGCCCACTGTTCATCGCCTTCGCCGTCGAAACCGGAGACGACAGCCAAATCGAGAGCTATGCCCGAGACAAGCTGCAAAAGAAGGGCGTCGACGCCATCGTCGCCAACTCAGCGAGTGAAGCGTTCGGCAAGGACGACAATCGAGCCCAGCTGATCACCGCAAGCTCGCACACCTCGCTTCCAACCATGAGCAAGGCCTGTCTCGCCGACGCCATCCTGGACTGGCTGAAGGACCACGGGTCGCAGCAGGAGCGGCAATGAAGGAAACCGCGGTCGCAGTCACCGTCATCGCGCTGGCGATGGGTCTGACGATGCGCCCCAGCCTGGGCGCTAGCTGGCCGTTTTGGGCTGGGCTCGTCCTGCCGTACGCAGCGCTCTCGGCCTGGAGTCTGCGGCACTTACGCCGTGCAGGATTGCTGGGAGAACGCTTGCGGCCCAGGAGCGGCGACGTCTCGATCGGCATCCTACTCGGCCTGCTGATGGTGGTCGGCGGCGTGGTGGTGCAGCGCTGGGTCGCGCCCATGTCCTCTCCTCGCGGCGAATGGCTGGCGACCTTGTATCTCCAAGTGGGCAACGTTCAGGCCAGCGGCGTGCTCATCTCGCTGCTCGCGTTCCTCGCTTTGATGGAGGAGCTCGTGTGGCGTGGGCTGGTCCTGGAAGGTCTCAGTTCACGTTTCGGGGCTCGCTGGGCGCCGCCGGCAAGCGCCCTCGCCTACTCGCTGGCGCACTTGCCCACGCTCTTGACGCTTCAGGGCGGTCAGGCTGGCCCCAACCCACTGCTCGTGATCGCTAGCCTGGGGTGTGGGGTGATTTGGGCCTTTGCCGTGAAGTTCCTCGGGCGCCTGTGGCCGGTGATCATCGCCCACGTCGTGGTCAGCTACTTCCTGTCCTCGCCACTGCCCAGCTGGCTGAGCTTGGGTTGACAGCCAAGCGAGCGCCTCACTCCTGCTGACTGATGCGCTCCATCTCCTCGTCGGAGATGTCGAAGTCGGCAAACACGTTGGCAACGTCGTCGTGTTCGTCCAGCGCGTCGACGAGATTGAGACACACCTCCGCGTCACGCCCACTGACCTCTTTTTTGGTCGTGGGGACATAGGCCAACCTGCTCGACTTGGTCTCGATACCAGCCTCTTCCAACGCTGAGAGCGCAGCGCTGAATTCGTCGACGCTGGTCGAAACGAGCCACGTCTCGCCCGCGTCTTCGTAGTCCTCAGCGCCGATCTCGACCACGGTCTCCATGATCTTGTCCTCGCTGAAGTCCTTGCCGAGTTCGATCTGCCCCTTGCGCTCGAAGGCCCAGGCGGCGGACCCGCCACCGGCCATGGCACCATTGTTCTTGTCGAATATCTTCCGCAATTCGGCAGCCGTGCGATTGCGGTTGTCGGTCGTGCCCTCGACCAAGAACAGCGTTCCCGCGGGTCCCGTACCCTCGTACAGCACCTCTTCGTAGGACGCGCCGTCCAGCTCACCCGTGCCGCGCTTGAGCGCCCGCTGGATGGTGTCGTTGGGCATCTGATTGCCCTTGGCGTCCGTCACGGCCTTGCGCAGCCGCGCATTCGCGTTGACGTCCCCTCCACCCATGCGGGCAGCGATCACGATCTCGCGGATCAGTTTGGTGAATAGCTTCCCTCTCGCCGCGTCAATCGCGCCCTTCTTGCGCTTGATGGTTGCCCATTTGGAATGCCCGCTCATGCCGCTCGCCTCACTTGAGTCTTCGGTTGCGCCCCCCGCGAAAAGCGCTCGGAGGCCGTTGGCGCGTACCACAACACGTACGAAGGGTACAGCCAGCAAACCAGCTCGGCGACACCGGGGAACAAAGCAAAAGCCCCAACCGGAGTTGGGGCTTTCGTGCGAAGAAGAGGACTCGAACCTCCACGGGTGTTACCCCACCAGCACCTCAAGCTGGCGCGTCTGCCATTCCGCCACCTTCGCTCAATCTCGTGTGAAACGGGCCTGGAAAAGTAGGCGGTGCAGCGGTGTTGTCAAGCGGCACTTGCCCTCAGAGGCACGCCCAGCGAGTCAATCGGTGGGCCGTGCAGCCTCCACTAGGGCCGCGCAAAGTTCCCCCACCTCGAACGGCTTGTGGACCCAGCCGGACAGCGCCAACCCCGCCTGCGGGGCAAGCGCGCTGCCACTGATCAGGATGACGGGCATCTCCTCCCGCCCTTGCCGAACCGTCGACAGACCAGCGGCGGGATCCGACTGGATGGGGGATAGGTCGACGAACGCAGCGTCGTAGCGTTCGCCCCGGTCGATGAGCGCTCGAACCTCTTCAATCGCCCCAGCCGGCAACACCTCGACCCCTTTGGCCGCCAACCCCATCTGGACCATGGCCATGACTGCGGCATCGTCCTCGAGCACCAACACGCGCATGCCGTTGAGACTACGGAAGTCTCGCGGAGCAGACTCGACAGACGACGTCGGCACCCGCTGTGAGGTGCGCGAAGGCGCATCACTGATCGGCCAGCAGAGTTCGAAAGCAGCGCCTTTGCTGCTCGGCAGCAGCCGCAGGCGACCACCATTGCGTTCGGCCAGCGCGTGTGAGTGCGATAACCCGATACCGGCTCCTCCAGGACGCATCGACTGCCCGCGGGTAAACAGTGACGGACGCTGCATCTCAGGCACACCGGGCCCCTCATCGGTCACCCGAAACACGACCTCCGACTCACGCACCTCGGCTGCAAGTCGGACAACACCACCTCGTGGCGTGAACGCTACGGCGTTCAACAGCAGGTTGACGAGCACCTGAAGCACGTCGTCGGGTCGCCCCACGGCTTCGTCGACTTCAACCTCTGCGTGCTCTAGAGAAACGCCCTTGGCCGCGGCCTCTCGAGAGGCGGCACGAACGGCGTCGGTCACCAGCGACTGACAGCTCCGCATCTCCTCTCTGTCGTCGCTCGTGCCCCCGATGGCGCGACGGGCGACGTAGTGCCCACGGTGTGCGTGAGAGTAGGCAATGTCGAGAGCATCCCTTACCTCTCCTGCAGGCGCCTTATTGCGGGCATCGGAGAGCCACCCGAGCACGACCGTCAGCGCATTGGACACCTCATGCAGGGCGCCTGCCAGATCGGCATCGGGCGAGTCGGCGGGGTCCGGACCATTCACAACGGCTATCGTAGCGTGATTTTCCAGCCCTGGGACTATTTTTCTCTGGCGCTCCCAGTCAGCGATACAGTGAATACGGAGCGCCACCCTGAGCGAAGAGCCTAAGTCCCCGTTTGCCGGAGAGATAAGCCAAGACCACCAGCGTTCCGAAGTAGAAAGCGTCAACGGCTATTCGGCGGGTGTCGCTGTCGGCCTTCACACAACCACACTGGCGCACTGCGTCAAGCGGCTGCCGACGAGCCCAGCGAGGCTCCACCATGCGGGGCAGCTCAAGGACTGACCGAAGCGGTCTCCTGCGTCTGCCAGGGTGGCAGCATCAACTCGAAGCTGCCATCGACGGCTGCCCGAGTTTGCGCCACCTGAACCGCCCGCTGCGCGCACTGCGACTCGCCCTGCCCAACCACCGTGCAACTGGGTGTTCCTGCCGCCACCGGATTGCCGTCGCGCCCCAACAGCAGAAAAGCGCGAATCAGCGGTGGCCCTTCGAATTCGTCCGAGCTCACGTTGGCTCTCAGGAAGCCCAAATGACCGTAGTGGTGTCTCGGATAACTGACGGGGAGGCTGCCCAGATTGGTTCCCGAACTGCTGACCAGCACCGAAGGCCACACCAACCACGGCAGGTCGAGGCTGCCCGGGGGCTGTACGCGCAAGAAATAGGACAGTCCGTTGGTCCCGTCACAGGCCCTGCAGTCGACGCCGCCGAACTCGAAGCGCCCAGTCTCGTCGGCCAACGTCGTTTGACTGCGAGGACCCAGCGCACCGTCGGAGAGCACGCCACTGACCGGCCGAACCGGAAACAGACGCACCTGCGCACCATCCGTTGGGAGTCCGGCAGGGAAACGCACTCGCCCGGCGACCTTCGCTGCCGTCGGCACGTCCAGCACGCGCCCGCCTTGTACTGCGCCGCCCGAGACGTCCCAGACCGTCACGGTCGTCTCGTAAACGGAGGTGTTCGTCGAACGGGGGTATACTCGCGCCGTGTAAACGCCGGGGGGCAGGTCGACGGTAACCCGACCCCCTGCTTCGATTTCGACGCTGCGTTTGAAGCGCACGCGGTAGACCGTGTCGGGCTCGTCCGCCAGGGCCTGCGCCACAAACTCCACCTGACCCTCCACGGGCCTGCGGGAGTCGCGCTGCTCCCACACCCACAGCTCCAAGCGTTCTTGATTGGAGAACGTCTCGACCGGACCGGGTACCTGAGCTGGACCGCTCTCGACGGCGATCAACGGCAGCAACACGAAGTAGGTCGTCGGACGGTGAACACCGACCGGCGGCCGCAAACGCAAGAGCTCTTGGTCGGGGTTACCGTAGTCGTTGAGGATGTTGGCGATCCTGAGGTTGGCCACGGCGATGAGTTCTCCGAGGTCCGTCTCCTGGACGCGAGCGCAGGGAGGGCCATCCTTCCACACGGTGAGCCCACCTGGTTGATCGTAGGGGCACGCCTCATGCAGAACACGCTGAGTGGAGACTCGCTGGCCCGTGACGGGGTGAATCACGTCGACGCGCCACCCCTCCAAATCCTTTTGCCAGGGGATTTCGACACGCACGAAGTCTGGACGCGACTGCTCCAGCGTCAGATCGACGGACGTCACCACGGACCGAGCGCGAAACAATTGGGGCACGATTTCGCACTGCTCAGCCCGCTCCACGACCACCTCCCCCGAGTCCTCCCAGTAGATGTCGTAGGTTCCCACCGGCAGAGCGTCGAACTCGTACTCGTTGATCGACAGGTTCTCCTTCTGCTCGAAAGCGCGCTCGCTGATGGTCGTATACTGCACCGTGCTGATACCGAGGAACGACTCATGGGGAATGAGCTTCAGCCGCACCGAGGGGTTGCATGCGATCTCGGGCGGATGGATCGCCCAGGGGCGAAGCGTGCCTCGCATACGTACTGGCGCGGGAACGTCGAAACGCTCACGCTGCCTACTGGAATCGACGATCGACGTCAGCCGACGGAAGAACTGCGAGCCGCCGAAGGACGGATCCGCCTCGGTGTTCTCAGGCACGACTTGTAGCAGCAACTGATCGTAGCCGACGTCGGGATTGACGCAGCGTTCGACCTCGACGTCACAGCGAAAGCCAGCACAGTCGGAGTCGTCCGAGCACGAGTGCGGCCGCGGCAAGTCGAAGGTTTCCTCGGGAGGAGCGATGTCCTGGCAGGCAAGCAGCACAATGCTCCCGGAAAGGAGCCCCATCCTCGCCGCCATGTTCCACGCCGCCGACACCATCTCAGTTCTCCAGCGTGAGCACCGGACAATCCTCGAGCAGGACGTCCGCTTGATCTTCGTCCTCGAATGGCAATAGCAACCACCACACGATGCGAGTGGCTTCGCTGTCGTCGAGAGCGACCACCTCGCGCCCATCGGTATTGCTGCGATGGGTCAGCATCAACGTCAACGAATGGCAGCCCGGATCCACTCGCGAGAAGCCGGTGAGTTCGGCGTCGACGGCACGGGTGTCGTCCTCGAAACTCGATGCCCCCACCTCGACTGTCTTGAGCGCCCGTGGGTCTCGCGCCCCGGCTTCCGCATCCAACAGGAACGCGCCCAGGATGGGTGAGCCCAGGTCCTCGGAGCGGAAAGGCACGCTCACCTGAAGACGGTCCACACCGGGCTCGAGCCGAATGATTCGAGACAGGGCGGGCTCGACTTCGGCAGCCGCCACCACGGGGGGCACCCTCGCTGGCGCTTCGAATTCCGGCGGATCGGCGAGGCATCCAGTCAGAGCAACCAAACCTCCGACTGAGCTCGTTACAACCGTCAGCAGGCGAGCAGTAATGATCATCCGCGGTCAGCAGCACCCTTGCTCAAATGGCGTCCGGACGCAACCGAAGACCGTGAGCCGGCTGTGACAACGAGCCCCAGCGCGCCAAGGCGTATTCGAGACTGGTCGCAAACCGGACGAGATCGGCCACGGCCTGATTGCTCTGACACAGGTCGCGCAGCCCAGAAGCGCCACGCAGTCGCGTCGAATCGACGGACTGCTGGGCACAGACTCGACCCAGAGCCACCGCTAGATCGCCAGACATGAACAGTCCGGCGCGACGCGCTGCCCGACTGGCGGCGCCCAGGGCGTGCGAGTAGTCGATCTGGTCGGGATGCCCGGAGATTTCTTGCAGTCGGCGTTGAACACGCGACGGTACTCCTTCCCACAGGCGCTCAGCCAACAGCGCCACCGCTGGGGCCGAACCGCGAATACGCCCGGGAGGACCGAAGGCTGCGAGCACCGCTTCGAACAACTCGACCAGGCGCGGCTCCGTCCAGCCAAAACACAAGGCGTAGTCGGGGTGCGTCGCCAACAGCGCAGCTCCCAGGTCGAAGAGCAGCGTCGGGGAGGCAACATCAGTGGCTCCGGTCACAAGCACGCGCATCGGTTGACCGAGCACTGACTCGAAGTGAGCAGGCACTGCCGCACTCTGGTGAAACACCTGCAGCGCATGCCCGCCCATGGCTCGCAGCACGACGCGACTACTGAGCGCCAACGGCTCCGACGACTCCAACGCAATGGGCACAGCGTCCGCGAACCGTTCATCTGCTACCCGAAACAAGTGGGGCGCCGAGCGCCACAACAGACTCAAGACCTCCAACGCCGGCTCGGGCGCGCCGCGCAGCAGTTGCATCAGCGCTTCGGGAGCAACGTGTTGGTCCTCCAGCGGCGGAGCCTGTGGAGGCACCCCCGCGGGATCGGCACAAACGGCTTGAACTTGTTCGAGGGCCGCTGCGTACACGGCATTGCCATCCTTGGCGACAGCCCGAGTCAACGTGCGGAGCGCGTCCAAATCGCCGGGCGCTTGAAAGGCCAGCTGTCGGCTCAGCTCCACCCAGTCGAGCAAGCGGCTGGAGTCCGCTTCGAGGCGCGCGGACAACAATCGCCCCGCCGCGACATCCCCCGCGACGAACGCATCCCGGAGCTCCTGCTCGGAGCGGTCAGCGTCAGCGACTCGACCAGACTCCAGCGACGAGGCACTTTCCGCCGGCGGAGTCGCGGGGCCCTGCTGAAACAGGGTCTCGGGGGGCCGCGACAAGCGTGCCTGCGCGCTCACCTGCTCAGGCTTCGCCGGAGGAGCCCCCAGACGCACTTGGGGTGTCGGAATCACGCGTCCCATCCCGGGATCGGTGTCCATCCTGGGCCGACCGGTCACGCGCACCGGCACCGATGGACGGATTTCTGCCGTGCCCCCTTGGGGAAAGAGCGACGCACGCGCCTCACTCGAAACCTCCGGACGTCGCGTGGGCGCCCGAGCCGGTGTGCCTGCGGCCGGCTCCGCTTCGGCGGTGAGGGGGGCGTGATGTTCACCCGAAACCCAGGTACTGCCGAGGGTGCGCGGGTCCGGACGCAGCGCGACCTCCACAGGCGCCTCCGACGCGGGCTCGGGTTCTGGCGCGCTCTGCCAGGTTTGTGCAAAGCGTTTGCGTGCTTGACGCGCGTCGACCTCGGGGCGAACGGACGGCTTCGGCGGCGGACTGGGCAGCGTCAGACCGAGTTCCTTGGCGATTGCCGACCAACGTCCCACGCGCTCGCTGTCGCCGACTTCTCTCGCGCACGCGATGGCTGCCAGCAGCACGTCGTTTTTGTCGCGCAACCGCCCCAGATCGGCAACCAGGACATCGTCGTAGAGCGGCAACGCGTCTGCGGCGTGCCCTTCCCGTGCCAAGCGCTCGGCACGGGCGCACGCGACCAGAGGATGATCGCCGTATCGCCGCACGTGATTTTCGAGTTCGCGCCGACCGGCGCCGAGCCCCACTCGCTGATCGAGGGCCTCCGCCAGGAGGAAACTTCGCAGCGCTGCCTGCTCCGGGTCGCGCAGCTCACCCACGCCCCGCAGTTCGGTGATGGTCGCCAAGGCCTCCGCGGGCGTGCCCGGTCCGCGCTCCACGTACTCGAGACGCCGCGCCAGCAGCTGCGCTTGAGCAGAGCGCGGAGCCGTTCGAGCCGCCCGGCGCGCACGTTCGAGGGCAATGGTCGGATCCGAGGTATCGAGAGCGATTTGCGCGGCCTCGCACAACCACTCTGCGCGTTGGTCGGCGTGTGCGGTGGCGATAGTGGCGAGTTCTTCGAGAGCTTCGGCCAGCGCTTTGGGTTCGCCGGTGGACCGCAGCACGTCCACTCGCAACCGAGCCATGGCCTCCGTCTCGTGAGCAGCCCCCTTCTCGGACAGCAAGCGCAAGGCGGCGGCGGAATCGCCCGCATCCAAGTAACAACGGCAAGCCAACTCGGCCAAGCGAGCAACCTCAGCCGGCTCCGTCACCGCAAGCCGCGCACGTTCGAACGTCTGAGCCGCTCGTTCGAAAGCGCGCCGCGATTGGAGCAGTCGCGCCAAGCGCTCGAGAATGAGCGGGTGATCGCCCAGGCTCGCTAGCCCTTGCTGCAGCGTGGCCTCACCGCGCTTTCGATCGTCGAGCTTGTCGAGGAAGACGTCTGCGATGGCCAGATAGTCCTCCGCCGTCGCCGGCCCCGTTTCCAAGCGTTCCTCGAGTAGCCGAACCAAGCGGGGGTGGTCTTGGCGACGACGCGCGTCATCGATCAAGAACGCGTGCGCACTCTGGTCGGAGGGGTCGAGTTCGAGTAATCGCTCGGCATCCTGTACGGCCGCTTCCGAGCGGCCCAACTGATCGTGCAACTCGAACAAGCGTCGCCACAACGCCTTGCGCCCTTCGGGGGATGAGGCCAGCGTCTTCTGCGGCTCCAGGAAGTGCAGCTCTCGCTCGGCATCCCCGCTCTTCCTCGCGACCTCGACGGCCAGACCGAGTTCTTCGCGCGTCAGCGGCCCGACTCGCTCCAGCAGCTGAACGACGTCGAGCGCCGCCGCGTGCGCTTGGCGCTTGGTCAGTGACCGGATCAACTCGTCGGCGAACCTACGCCGCTCCCGCTCTTCGAGCGACGTGTCTCCAAAACGCGCCGCCAAGTACTCCTCCAGCGCCTCCGACTCAGGCAACCGGCGCAGGGCGACGAGCAGCTTGCGGTGCAGTACCTCGCCATCTTCGTCCGTCAGCCACGACGCCCCCTGATTTTCGCGCAGGAGGTTTACGGCTGCGTCCGGCTCGTCCGCAAGCAGGCGGTCGGCTCGTTGCCACAACTCGTCCACGCGCTGTTGGCGCGGAATGGCGCCGTCCAAGCGCGCCAACTGCTCCGGTTCATCCTCTGCCAATTGCCGGGCGCGCTCGACCAGCTCCACGCTGGGATCCAAGAGGGCCTGCTCCACGGCCAGTCGCCCCAGATTCGACTTGTCGTGCCGCGACGCCAACTCCTGAGCTAGCGCCAGTAAATCTGGACTGACCTCTTGACCATTTTCCAACGCACCGAGGGTCGCTCGAATGACTCGTAGAGCCGCGGTCGCTCGACTGCAGAGCAGCGGCGCGACCGCGCTCAGCTCGGCGTAGCGCGACGTGCTCGGATCCAGGGCGATGGCTCGATCCAATGCGGCCGCACACTGCGCGGGGTTTTCGAACGTCTCGGCGCTCGTCTTCGCGCACGCGATGGCCGTCTCAGCATCTTCTGGCTGAGAGAGTCCGCGCAGCAGCCCACGGATCGCTGCATCGAAGTCGCGCTCCCAGCGTTCGTGTTCGGTGGGGCTCTCGGCCATCACTTCTGCGATGGCGCTACCCGCGCGAGCAATCGCCTCCGGCTCAGCGCGAATCGTGAGCGCGCGCAGCAGGACCTCCGCACGCAGCCTTCGTCCTTCCAGCCCCGGCCCGGCACTGCGCGCCGCGATCTCGAACCAGCGTTGGCGCTCTTGCGGCTTCTTGCTCGCTTCCGCGACCCTTTGCAGCGCTTGAGTGGCACGCGCGTCGTCCCCGACGAGAGATGCCAGGCGCAACATCAATGCGTAGGCCACGCCTTCTGCGGGAACCGCTTCGAAGGCGACGATGGCATGACGCAGCGCCAGCTCGTGCTCTCTGCGACGCTCGAACTGTCTGGCAGCTCGGTAGTGAAGGGCCCGTTCGCCATAACATCCGAGCAGCGCCGCCTCGGCGGTCGCGTAGGCACGCTCGAGACGTTCCGAATCGTCCTCCAGCGCGCGCTCCATGACGGCCAAAGCTTCGGTCTGGCGCGGACGCAGCCCGAGTGCTGCCTCCGCCAACTCCGCCGCCTCCTGCTTGAAGCCGTCCGTGACGGCAACGCTCGCTGCTGCAGTGAGCACGTTGGTCGCAACGTCGGGGGGCTGCCCCTCGACGATGGCGCTGACTTGCGCCACGAGTTCTGGGTAGCCGCAGAAAGAGACCAGGTCACGCGCGAACGTTTCTTCGCCCTGCTCGGGGTCCATCGCTGCGGCTCTGCGCCAGGCCTCCACGGCCCGCGCCCGATCACCGGCTAGGTCCCACAGGGCTGCCCCTAGCTCGCGCCAGGCTTCGATCGCCGCTGCCGTCTCGCCTCGGCCGCCGGCACACGCCGCGCGCACGGAAAGACGTCGCAGTTCGCCATCCGAGGTCTTCGGTGGGGGGCATTCTGCGGCCATCGCCGCGATGCGTTCGACCTCCGCTTGCTCCTCCAACGCTCGCGCTAGCGCGTCGAATGCTGCGTCTCCCGCACCGCGTTCGATGTGCAGACGCGCCGCTTCACACAGCAGCCCGGCGCGGTCCACCTCGTGCTCGCCCACGAGCAGACGCTCGATCACTGCCACGCGCAGCTCCGGCTCCGTGCAGCGAGCTGCGATTTCGCTCAATGCTTCGACGATGGCCGGCTCGGCCACGCCGTAGGCGCCGAGCACCCGGCGCGACAGCTCCACACCGCGCCGCGAGTCCAGCGCGCTGAGCCTCCGCATGGCGGCAGCCAATTGCGGCGCCAGGGCTTCTCTCGGCCGCGGCTGAGCCACGAACCAGTCCAGCCCTTTGGCGAGCTCTTCCGCTTCAGCGCTCGCGGTGAGTTGTTCCAACAGTACCCGACTGGCCTCTGCGTCCAGGGGCGTCAAAGCGACCCAGCGTCTCGCCCAACGCAGAGCAACGTCGGGTTCGCCCTGCCTACCTGCCAACTCCACGAGTGCACGGCAGTACTTGCTGCGAGGGGTGACCAACTCCGACGCGCGCTCCAGAGCCAGGATCGCAACTCGCTCGTCCGTTTGGTCTGCCACGTCCGCACAACACACGACGGGGCGGGCGGCCTTGGGATCGGCATGACACGCCAATTCGGCGTAGCGATAGGCAGCTTCGCGTTGGCCCAGTGCGAGGGCCGCCGCGGACGCTTGGCAATGGAGCACGGCGCTGACTCGTGGTCGAGTCGTGCGCGCGAGCTGCGCAAAGCCCATCGCCCGCTGCTCCGCATCCCCATACACGGACGCGAGCGCGCTCAGCAAGGCCAACTCCGGCGCGGCGTAGCGCTCATCGACGACCTTGAGCATGGCCAACGCTTTCTGCACCGAGCCGTGACGCACCTGGAAACGCACCAGCTGAAATGCTGCGCCGGGAAGCGGTTCACTTCTCGCGAAACCGTCGACCCACAGCTGTTCCAGTTGGTCGAGACGCCCCAAGCGCCAGAGCACCCGCTCGAGGTTCTGGTACGCGGACACGTCGTTAGGATCTCGCCGGCGCGTTTCGAGCAAGACCTCTGCCAGTTGCCCCGAGCTGTCGGGTTGCCCCGACAGATCCGAACTCGCGCGCTTGAGCTCGGCCAATGACAAGCCCTGCCAGTCGCCGTGTCGGAGCCAGTTCGCGCCACCCGGGGCACGGCTTCTGAGCTCATGCAAACGCCTTTCGTGCTCTGGTGGCAAGGGGATCACGCGGGCCACCCGCGACAGCACCCAGGTCCCGAGTTGCGCGTCATCTCCGAGCCGCAGCGAAGCTTCGGACAGCTCGAGCAGGCGAGCAGCTCCACCTTCGTCGAACCCCCGTCGCCCGAGCCGGATCTGAGCTTCCGTCAGCCAGGTCGTCTCGCCGCTCTTGTCGACCAACTCGACCAGAGCAGCGACCGCCTCCGCGCCCGCAGGATGGCTCTCGACGGCTTCACACAACAAGGTACCGGCTCGTTGTGGCGAGCGCCCCAAGAAGAAGCGAGCCGCTGCCGTCAACGCCGTCGCCTTCTGCGCTGGTGTGTCCGCCGCGTCGGCGAGCCAAATCAAGCGTGCGGCCAGCAGGTGACCGAGCCCGAGCGGGGCCAAGAGTCCGTCGAAATTGGGAACGGGGATCTGGCCAGCGCCACTCTCGACGATCGAAGCAGCGGTGAGCAGACTATCGGCCTCGAGTCGCGTGTCGGCGCGAGCGTCCAAGGTAGCGGCCAACGCCAGTGCAGGGTCACCTGCTCCGATGGCTTCTCGGACACGAAGCTCGTGGACATCCCGAGCGTTGGGGCCGTCTCCGGCAGAACGCCGCCACACTTCATCCGCAGCGTCGAAACGACGCGACGCACTGAGATGCCGCGCGAGGCGATCGGCAGCAGCTTGCGCGTGCGGCTCCACCTCGGTGGCTTGCAGCAGGGCCTCGGCGAAGCCGCGCTCGTCACCCCGCGCTTGTCGGCGCTTGGCTGCCTCCAACAGAGCCTGCGCGGCGCGGGTCTTGGTGACCATCTCGGGCGCCCAGGCATGCAGCGAAGCCAGCAGCTCGAGCGGCAAGGGATCCCGCGGATCGACTTCGAATGCAGAGCGCAGTGCTTGCATCGCCGCGCGCGCATCGGCGGCACGCGCACGCAAGGTCGCCACCCGGATCCAAGGAGCGGCCTCACCCGGCGATTCCTCGAGCAGAAGTTGGAGCGTGCCGGCAGCCAACGACAGCTGGCCGAGGCTGGCGAACCACGCCGACAGCTCCTGCCGCAACTTCGGGTCCTCGCCCAGCAGCAAGCTGCGGCGCGCGAGTTTCGTCGCGTCCTCCAAACGGGTGCCTCGCGCCACGAGCAGGCGGGCCAGTTTGGCAGACAACTGCCGTTCCGTTTCGAAGTCACCTCGCTCGCGCGCCTGGTGAACTTGCGCGCGCAGAGTCGCAGCCTCGGCTCGAGCGCCAGTCCGGCGCGGGACCGGACGGCGAGAAGTGACCCGTTCTAGCGCAAGCGAGCCCACCGACGCGGGGGCCTTCCAGTCGGGCGGCTTGAGCGTCGCACGGTGGGGTTTGCGCGACGTGTGCACGGAGTCCGGCGGCTCTCCCGTCGCAGCGGAAGTGAAGCCCGATCCATTTGTTTCCTTCGAAGAGCCCATCTGCGTGAGGCCGCAACCCTCTATTTCGCGCCGAAATTGGGTGCGGGACTTGTCGCCGGCGCGGCTTTGGATTTAGCCTCTCGTGAGCCTCGACGGCTTTCGGAGTTAAGCACAATGAAAAGCGCCATTTCCCAGATTCTCCCACGGTTGTTGGGGTCGGTCCTAATAACGGCCACCTTCCTGGCCCAAACCCTACCCGTGTCGGCCCAGCCAGCGGCAACAAATCCGCCTGGCAGCGCGACTCCGCCTGCCGCGAGCCCAGCACCCGCCGCCCCTCGACCCGCCGCGTCCGCGGCCACGCCAACGGCCTCTGCGGCACCCGCAACCGACGACGCCGCAGCACAACCGGCACCACCTGCCCCGGCTCGGGACGAAGAGGGAGCGAAAGCCGCACTTGCCAAAGGGCAAGAAGCTTATCGAAACGGTGACTATGCGGGCGCGGCTCAGGCCTTCGCCGAGTCGAACCAACTCGCACCCTCCCCCACAGCCAAGTACTGGCACGCGATGGCCTTGGACCTGCAGGGACTGGCTGCCGAGGCCGTCGCCGCGTTCGGGGAACTGTTCTCTACTCCCGGCCATGAGGCCCTGGGTGAAGACTTGTTGACTCCTGCTCGCAAGCGTTTCGAACTGCTCGAGAAGATCCCGGCGACCGTGCTTTTGCAGGTCACCCCCGCCAGCGCCATGGTGGAAGTGGATGGCGTTGCGCAGCAAGGCTCTGCCCCCTTCACCCTGAAACTCGCTGCGGGCAAACACCAGCTGAAGGTGAGCCAGGAGGGCTTCGAACCGCTGACGACGGAGCTGGACGTGAGCCCTGCGCAGTCTGTGGAGCAAGCTGTCGAACTCGTGCCGCTGCCCGCTGCACCACCACCGGTCGTCGAACCGCCCCCCGTTGCGACGGCGCCAGAGCCCCCCGCCCCTGCAGAGCCTCGCAGCAAGGTCCCGGCCTACGTCACGCTGGGTGTGGCGGGTGTATCCGCGGCATTGGGCACGGTGTTCGGACTGCAGGCGCTCAGCGCCAAGAGCGACTTCGAAGACGATCCCACCGCGAGCAACGCAGATGCGGTCGAGCGCAATGCGCTGATCGCCGACATGGCTTGGGGTATCGCGCTGACCCTGGGTATCACCGGCGTCGTTCTGCTCACCACCGACGAACCCGCTCCCACCGAGCAGGCGAAGGCCAATCGACGCAGGCAGGTAGCCGGTGGGCTGCGTGTCGCGCCCTACGTCACGCCAAGCGGCGGTGGAGCCGCCGCGCGACTGACTTTCTGAGCTTTGCCCGACCATCCCCCGCCCGGCGCTGGCTCAGAGCCGCCACGTAGCTGGATGCTCTAGCCAGGCGCCGCCAATCGCGTGCCGAGCCGTCCGGCACGCCTCTGGCAGCGTATCGATGCCAGAGGGTGGCCGTGCAAGCTCGAAGTGGCGCTGCGCCACCGGGACGTGTGATGTGGTGACAGCCGCTGGCTCACTCTGGTGCCCGCCCAACAGTTCTGCTGCCGGCGTAGGGGGCTGCTGCGGGCATATGGGAGCCATCCCGACAGGAACGCAGTGAGCACGGAATTTCGTCGTGCGCTCGGTGGACAGGCTGTGTACAGGCTGGGAGTTTCATCAGCGCTACTTGTGTTCAGGTGGAGAACCTGTGGGAAACCACTGGGGATTTGTTCTGATCAGGCGGACCCACATGCGTTCCCGTAGCCCCACATGTACACCAAGCTGTTGGGGTTTTGTGTTGCTGGACCCCAACCAATTGGGGTACACGTGCCAACTCCGGTTCGGAACGAGGGTCTGCGTTGAAGCCATCACTTGAACAACCGAGCACTGTCGAGACGAGCAGTTCGCCCACGTCGGAGCCAGTCGTTGAACGGCTGTGCACTGCACGAGTGGGCACTCCTCGAACTCGTACTGCTCAGCCGTCCACTGTTCAAGCGCGGCAGGGGCGCGCACTCGCCGACCGGAAACCATCGGGCACGGAATTGCCGAGCGAGAGCGCTCCAGGTTCGGCAGTGCCCACTCGGGATCGGTCTCACAGCGGACCGGTCCTGACGGCGCCGGCGTAGTCAGAGCGCAGCAATCAGGCACAGCGCTGTCAGCCACAGCGCAATCAACAGGGCGAACAACCGCAACACGAACACCATAGCGCGAACGACGATTGGGTGAGGAGGCAGCCGTGGGCAACCAGCTAGAACAGACCAAGATTGAATCGACCGAGGCACAAGACTCCGGCAGCATTGGCCAGAGCAGTGACGACCAAAGCAACAGCGAGCAATCCGGCCGCAAGCGCAACGGCAAGCGCCCCTCTCAGCGGACTGCTTCTCAAAACCAGATGATTCCCGAAGCCAGAACTACGGAGCCCGGCGGTGTCGGCTTCCAACGGCGATACACCACCGAGGGTAAGGATCCCTTCGATGACATCATCTGGGAGAAGCGCACCAGCGTCATCACGAACCCCGATGGCTCCGTGGTCTTCAAGATGGAGGGTGTCGAAGTCCCCTCGCAGTGGTCTCAGCTCGCGACCGACATCGTCGTCTCGAAGTACTTCCGCAAGGCTGGGTTGCACGGGGACGCGAACCAAGGTGAGACCAGCGCTCGCCAGGTCGTCAGTCGTGTCGCCAAGACGATTCGTCAGGCTGGCGAAGAGTTCGGTGGCTACTTCGCTTCGGCAGAAGCCGCGGAGACTTTCGAGGCCGAGCTCACCTACCTCCTCATCAACCAATACGGGGCCTTCAACTCCCCGGTGTGGTTCAACTGTGGCCTCTATCATCAGTACGAGATCGAAGGTTCGGGCGGCAACTGGGCTTGGAACTTCGACACCTCCGAGGTCGAAGAAACGCCCAACGCCTACTCGCGGCCTCAGTGCTCCGCATGCTTCATTCAGTCGGTCAGCGACGACTTGATGGGTATCTACGACCTGGTCAAGAGCGAGGCGCGGCTGTTCAAGTATGGTTCGGGAACGGGCAGCAACTTCAGCTCCATCCGCGGAAAACAGGAGAAGCTCTCTGGCGGTGGAACCTCGAGCGGCTTGATGAGCTTCTTGGAGGTATTCGATCGCGCGGCAGGCGCCACCAAGAGCGGCGGCACGACGCGTCGCGCGGCCAAGATGGTCTGCTTGGACATGGACCACCCCGAGATCGCCGATTTCGTGGAGTGGAAGGTTCGTGAAGAGCGCAAGGCCCAAGCGTTGATCGACTCAGGCTACGAGAGTGACTTCAACGGCGAGGCCTACCGCACGGTGAGCGGTCAGAACTCCAACAACTCCATCCGTGTCACGGACGACTTCATGAAAGCCGCGCTGGGCGGAGGCAAGTGGCACACACGGGCCCGCACGACGGGCGAAGTCGTCGACACCTACGATGCTGCAGAGTTGTGGAACAAGGTCGCGGAGGCTGCGTGGGGCTGTGCCGATCCCGGCGTCCAGTACGACAGCACCATCAACGGTTGGCACACGTGCCCCAACACGGCTCGCATCAATGCGTCCAACCCGTGCTCGGAGTACATGTTCCTGGACGATTCAGCGTGCAACCTGGCATCTCTGAACTTGACCAAGTTCTTGCGCGCAGACGACAGCTTCGACGTCGATGGTTACCGCCACGCCGCCGAGGTGTTCTTCACCGCTCAGGAGATCCTCGTCGATCTATCCAGCTACCCGACGCAGAACATCGCCAAGAACTCCCACGACTATCGTCCGCTGGGCCTGGGTTACGCGAACCTCGGCACCCTGCTGATGGTGCTCGGCATCCCCTACGACTCCGACCGCGGTCGTGCCGTCGCAGGAGCATTGACGGCCATTCTCTGCGGTCGCGCATACCGGACGTCCGCGTTGATGGCGAAGACCAAGGGACCGTTCGAGGGCTACGCGAAGAACCGCGAGCCGATGCTGCGGGTCATGCGCCACCATCAGGAGGCCGCCTATGCCATCAATCGCGACGAGTGCCCGGAGGCACTGTGGCGTGCGGCCGTCGAGGATTGGAACGACGTCGTCGAGTTCGGCGAAGAACACGGCTATCGCAACGCGCAATCCACCGTGTTGGCTCCGACTGGCACCATCGGGTTGCTGATGGACTGCGATACTACGGGTATCGAGCCCGACTTTGCGCTGGTGAAGTTCAAAAAGCTCGCTGGCGGAGGCTACTTCAAGATCGTCAACCAGTCGGTTCCGGCCGCGCTGCGGAAGCTGGGCTACTCCGAGGCCCACGTCCAAGAGATCGTGGCGTACGTCTCGGGAACGAACACGTTGCTCGGTGCCCCGCACATCAACCGAGCCAGCCTGGGCAAGGTCGGATTGACCGACGAGGATCTGCACAAGATCGAAGAAGCGCTCCCAAGCGTGTTCGAACTGTCCCTCGCGTTCGCGCCCTGGGTGATCGGCAAGGATTCTTATGCCCGTCTAGGTGTGGGCGTGGAGAAGATGAGCCAACCGGGCTTCAACTTGTTGTCTCACCTCGGTTTCACGCGCGCGCAGATCGAGGAAGCGAACGACCACATCGTGGGTCGCATGACCATCGAAGGTGCCCCCTATCTGCGCACGGAAGACTACCCCGTCTTCGATTGCGCCAATCGCTGCGGCAAGTCGGGTCAGCGCTACTTGGCGCCCATGTCTCACGTGCGGATGATGGCTGCCGCGCAGCCGTTCCTCTCGGGAGCCATCAGCAAGACAGTCAACTTGCCGCACGACGCAACCGTCGAGGACGTCCGCAAGATTTACGAAGAAGGTTGGCGCCTCGGCCTCAAGGCGGTTGCCCTGTACCGCGACGGATGCAAGGCCTCGCAGCCGCTGTCGACGAGCAAAGACAGCAACGAAAAAGAAGAGAAGGTCGAGCAGCTCGCCCCGGCTGCCGTTCCCTCGATTCGTCCAGTGGGGCAACGCATCCGTCTCCCCCACAAGCGCACCGGCTTCACGCAAGAAGCCCGCGTTGGCGGCCACAAGGTGTTCCTCCGCACGGGTGAATACGAAGACGGCAGCCTCGGCGAGATCTTCGTCGACATGCACAAGGAAGGCGCTGCGTTCCGCTCGTTGATGAACTGTTTCGCAATGGCGGTTTCCGTTGGCCTGCAATACGGCGTACCCTTGGAAACGTACGTAGATCAGTTCACCTTCACCCGGTTCGAACCGCATGGGCCAGTCCAGGGGCACCCGAACATCAAGTTCGCCACCTCGATCATGGACTACCTCTTCCGGGTGCTCGGCGTGGAATACCTCAAGCGCTACGACTTCGCGCAGGTCAAGCCGGAGCCGGAGGATGAACCCGCGATCGACGACCCGACCTCGAACAGCCTCGCGCGCAAAGCGGAGTCGGAGTTCCCGCCGCCCCCTGCACTGCCGGCGGCGACATCGGAACAGGCCGCACACGAGCACGGAGCCCTGGGAGCTCAGTTGGAAGAGATGATGGGCGACGCACCGGTTTGCGATACCTGTGGGCACATCACCGTGCGCAACGGTGCGTGTTACAAGTGCCTCAACTGTGGCAACTCGATGGGCTGCAGTTGAACTGAGACAAGCCCTCTGTGCGTGGAGTCCTCCGGCGACGCGGAACACGAGCCGCACGCCGGAGGACGTCGCCACTGAGACACCTCATCAGCATCTGAGGCGCTTCGTGACGACCGACCTGGCGAGTCTCGGTGCCCGTCAGAAACCGGGGCGCAGGGTGTAGGGGGAGCTACGCCTGCTTTCGGGCCACTGGCCTAACCCACAGGCGAAACGCCACCAGGAGCCGCGACAAGTGTGCATTCGTCCAAGCGCTCTAGTAAATCCGAGGTCGGAGGTGTCATGAAGAACGTTTCGCAATCCACGCTGCGGGCTCTGGTGAAGACCGCGAGTGCATGCCTGTGTGTCGGCGTGCTCGCCGCCGCCACCACGGTTGGCTGCAAGAACGACGATCCCCCCCCACCCTTGCCGGAAGCCAAACCGGCAGCTGCTCCAACGACGCTCGAACTCGAACCTCCCGAGGAGGAGGAAGAGGACGAAGAGGAGGAGACCAAGAAGAAGGGTGGCGGCGTGCGCAAGAGTGGCGGCGCGCTGGCGGCCTGCTGTCAGGCTCTGCGCCAGAACGCAGCAAACGCTCCCCCGGAAACGCAAGCGCACATGCTCAACGCTGCGGCCGCGTGTGACGCAGCCGACAAGGTGGGCGGCAAAGCGGGATTCCTCGCCGGCCTGGCGGGTCTGCTCGGTGGTGCCGGCGCACCTGCAGCCTGTAAGTGAACAGGTGAATGCGAGCGAGGTGTCCGACGCCTCGCTCCATCGGCGCAGGCCCGAGTTCGTGGTGTGGCCCGTGGCAGACTCAGCGCTGGCGCAAGTGGTCGAAGCCACGCTTGATGCGGACCAAACCACTCGCGGTCTCGAGCCACGCACCGCTACCTTCCACGACCGAACCGATGTGGCAAGCGCCTGGAGGTCGGCGCCGCTTTGGGCCGGTCGCCAGTAGCGCGTAGTCTTCGCCACCGAAGAGCATCATGTCCAGCGGACGTCTGCCGAGGCGCTCACAGGTGCGTGCCAGCTCTCGGCTGCAAGCGGCCGCGAGAGCTCGTTCATCCAATCTCACGCACACGCCACTCGCTTGGGCGATGTGCTCGGCTTCGCTGGCAAGCCCGTCGGAGACGTCCACGAGAGAGCTCGCTACCGACGCGACGGCATGCGCCTCATCGAACAGCGCTCGGGGACTGCGCCAGGCTTTGACGCACCGCCGCTCGCCGACGTTCGATGCGGACCGGCCCGCCTGCAGGAGCTCCAGCCCCGCGGCGGCTTCCCCGACCCTACCGCAGAGCCAGACTTCGTCGCCCGCCCGGGCTCCCCGACGTTCGACCACCCGCTTCGCCACACCCAATACCGTCGTGGTGAACGAGATGCGTTCGTCGCGACTGACGTTGCCGCCGAGCATGGGACAGCGGTACTGCGCCGCCACCGCCGCTTGCCCGCGCCCAATCGCGCGCACCTGCGACGCACGGATGCTCGACGGCAAGCCCAAGGCGCACAAGGCTGCCCGTGGGGTCGCCCCCATTGCCGCCAGATCGCTGAGGGCGGCCACGAACGCCCGGCTCGCCGCTTGCCTGAGCGACAGCCAGCGCCGATCGAAGTGAACCCCTTCGACACTCGCGTCGACGGACCAAACGAGCCTCTGGCCGCCGAGGCTCAGCACGGCAGCGTCGTCGCCGATGCCGATCTCCCCGCGTGCACGGGGCGCAGCGTCGAGCTCTTGCCGCAAGAGCTCGATCGCCGCGAACTCTCCGATGCCGGAGTTGGCGGACCGGCTCATGGCCGGTCCACTCGTCGTCGCTCGCAACCCGGCTCGCGCGGAGTGCGTTGTGACCTAGTACTCGAAATCAGTGGCGACGCTTCACTCATCCACCGGCAAGTGAATCACGAAACGTGCGCCGCCTCCATCGTTGTCGTGGATCTGAACCGAGCCGCCGTGGCTCTCCACCAGCCGCTTGACGATGGACAGTCCCAGACCAGTTCCGCCAACCTCACGCGTGCTGCGAGAGTCGACCTGATAGAAGGCGTCGAACACCTTCTCTTTCTCTTCGTTCGGAATGCCCGGGCCGTTGTCCGCCACGACCAGCTCCACCCCCGGACGAGTGCCCGAGAACAACACGGCCCCCTCGATGCTGTCACTCGACATGCCCATGCTGTGAGCGCCGCCGGAGATGGTGATCTGCCCCTCATCCGGTACGAACTTGAGCGCATTGTCGACCAGGTTCAGCAACACCTGCCGCAGCCGAGTGGGATCTCCGACGACATTCGGCAGATCCCCCGGGAGGTCCACGTCGACAACGACGTTGCGTTTGCGGGCCTGGGGTTTGACGGTCGTGACCACGTCGTAGGCCAGGTCGATGAGCGACACTTCTCGCTTGTTCAAGCCCAACGTGCCGCTCTCCAGCTTGGACAGATCGAGCAGCCCACTGATCAGCTCGAGCAGTTGCTGACCCTTTTCGTGGATGGTCTCGACGAACTCGCGCTGATCGTCGGTGAGCTCGCCACCGATACCCTCGGCGAGCATCTCGCTGAAGCCGATGATCGAAGTCAACGGCGTTCGAAGCTCGTGAGACACAGTCGCCAAGAAACTGCTCTTGAGCCGATCGAGCTCCTTGAGCTGGTCGTAGGCTTGCTGCAGCTTCTCGTTCTTTTCCTCCAAGTCGCGATAACTCTCGCGGACGCTCGCCAAGTGCATGCTGCTCGTCAACAGCGCGCGGTGGCCGCTGAAGAGGATCAGGTCCAGGTTGCTTTGCAGGTGCTTGGCGATCTGGGCGACAGTGGAGTTGCGGGCGCGAGGCATGGCAGCCAACAGCTCTTTGACCTTCTGCGGGTCGATGCCTTCGATGCGCAGCAAGTTCTTGGGCACTTGCTTGAGGGTTGGCGGCAAGTAAGGCCCGAGCACGAGGCGACCGATCTGACGGTCGTCGTGACCGATCGCAGATAC
>JBNKZR010000010.1:0-38129 GCA_050301735.1 Polyangiaceae bacterium
GTTCGGCGTACTCGGGTAGCAGGAACTTGATTGCTACTTTGCGTTCGAGTTGCGTGTCGGTCGCGGCGACGACGACCCCCATGCCGCCCTCGCCCAACACGCGCTCGACGCGGTATTTGCCTGCTAGTATCTGCCCCTTTTCAACCGGCGCCGCCATCTGCCTCATGCTCTCAATATTCGAAGTCTCGGGCTACCCCTGAGTTTCGAAGTACGGACGCCAAAGAGTCCCACAGTAGTGGGCGCGCGTGCGCCGCGGTGAGCCCGCGTCCCACACTCCCATTCGTCCAACGTTAGGTTACCAACCTAGACTGACGCGGCGAACGGTCGACGGCCACCTGGCGCAGCAAAGACAGAAACAAAGTCGTCGAGCGGAGGTTATCTCGCACCGTCACAGCGGAACGCCCCTCTCGTCTTTGCTCGTACAAGGTGAGCGACGACCCATCCCGCCACACGAGCACGTTCATTCAGTCGTCCATGCAGCTGGACGCGGGCCAACGGAAGTACCTCTCGTGCAACACGGAGTAGGCGTAGTTACCCAGCAGCATTCCTAGCAAGGTCAACATGCCACCGAGCTGACCTTCACCCACTTGCACCAGCGCGATGCTTGGACATGCACCGCACAGGGCCCAGCCAGCTCCAAAGGCGATCGACCCGGGCACGATACCTGGGTGCACTCCGCGATGGGGCCAAGAAGGATGCTGCCACCTGCGGATCGGGACCCAGGCGAGTGACAGGAGCAACGCCGCGAACGCGAAGGCAAGCAGCATGCGCTGGTCATCGAGAGTGAACATGCGATGCGTTTCATCCCACGATGAAAAGCCGACGTTGCTCAACACGAAGCCGAACAAGAGACCGGTCAAGATCGTTCCTGTCGTCTCTCTCACGAAGGCCCCAACAAGAGCGACACGCCCACGCCCACCGAGAAGAACACGGCTGTCGCCAGCAAGCTGCCGGGCTGAAAGCGACTCACGCCGCACAGCCCGTGTCCCGACGTGCAACCGCCAGCCATGCGCGTGCCGAAGCCGACCAAGGCTCCCCCGATGACGAGGATGGCGGGAGATAGGTTCCCTGCGAAGTCGCGAAAACCGTTCGATGCCAACGACCAGGTGAACGTCGTGCGACCACCCAGCGACGCCGCCATCAGGCCTCCAACGGCGACCGCCACCATGAAGAAGACGTGGTGGCTCGTCGTTCGCGGGCCCATTTGCGGCAGTGCCGGGTTCGGCTCCTGATGCGCGTCGTCAGCGGGACTGTCTGGCGCCTCTGACTTCTCTGGGCCCAGGCCTGGCGGATTGTGGCTGTCGGCGGCCGCTTCGAGTTCTCCGAACTCCGCGGTCGTGGCCATGCGCACGGCCTCGAGAAGCTCCTGCTCCGTCATCTCGGGCGTTTCGTTTGCGCCGAAGCGAACTCGGTTCACGAGCGACGTTATCCTGCCGGACACGGCCATCAACCGACCAGTAGCCAGCCAATGCACGACCATCACTGATGCCAATCCCAAACCGGAAAGCCACCAGCTCCAATGGTTCACTTCACCACCCTCAGCTTGTTGCCCGGCTGCTTGAGCAGCGTTCCGTTGGGCATCATTTCTACGGGCACGGGCCTGCCCGCCAGCACTCGCCGATATCGCTCACAAGCGTGGTAGTCGCTGGTGCAGTATCGGATCTGCCAGGTGCGCAGGATGCCCGCCAACTTGAACAGCGGGTACATCGCGCATCGCTCCATCTGAGGACAGTTCGCCATGCCTTGACCATGCAAACGGCCAGCGTTGCTTTGACGTTAAGCGTGGCGCGTTCCACGTTTGGGCGGGGGCTTATCTTGGGGTTCCGAGTCGGGGCCCAGCCGGGGGCCTAACTCGCCGATCCCAGAGGTTTTTGGGGCCGCGTTGGGCAGCTGCAGCCCGCAAGATCGCCACTCCGGAACAACGGGCGCCATCGCTGACGTGCTCGGCGCCTCATGCCCCCTCGCCGCAGATGGGCGATGCGGTCTCCGGCTTCGAGCACGAATTCATCTTCAGCGATGAGGCAAACGTCGAGCGGCGGCTGGGGGATGCCGCGCGCTCCCGATAGGGCTCGAAGACCCGGGAGTGGGTGGTCAGCGTGGTGCGGCTTGTCTAGACTCGCGGCATGTTGGATTCGTCCTTTTCGCTACAGGGTGCCAAAGCGCTGGTGACTGGTGCTTCAGCGGGGATCGGCGCCGCGATTGCGCAGGCTCTGGCGCGCGCCGGTGCGGACGTCGCCTGTCACGGCAATTCACGTCCCACCGACACAACCTGTGCCGTCGTGCAGGGGTTGGGTCGGCAGGCGCTGCCGCTTTGCGGTGATCTCTCCGACAAAGCAGTGCCGAAGCGACTGATCTCCGAGTGTCTCGAGGGACTCGGAGGCATCGACATCTTGGTCAACAACGCCGGTACCATCCGCCGTTCGCCTGCCGTCCAGTACAGCGACGACGACTGGGATTCGGTGATCGAGACGAACCTTTCCAGTCTGTTTCGACTCTGCCGCGAGGCGGGGGGCTACATGCTCGAGCAGGGGCACGGCAAGATCGTAAACATCGCGTCCTTGTTGTCGTTTCAAGGCGGCATAACGGTGCCTGCTTATGCCGCGTCCAAAGGTGGCGTCGCTCAAGTGACCAAGGCGCTGGCTAATGAATGGGCTGCGCGCGGCGTGAATGTCAACGCCATCGCTCCCGGCTACATCAAGACCGACAACACCCGAGCGTTGCAAGACGACGTGACACGGAACGGGCAGATCCTCGCGCGCATCCCAGCGGGACGCTGGGGTGAGCCGGAGGACATAGCGGGGGCTGCAGTCTTTCTCTGCTCTCCTGCAGCGAAGTACGTCCACGGACACGTCCTACTCGTGGATGGCGGTTGGATGGCTCGCTAATCGAGTGCGCGTGGGCGCACATCGGCGATATGTGTCCACCGGTTCAGACTGGGCCATCTGACGCGCCGACCGGGAGGGAGCGTCAAAGTGTATGGGTCGTTCATAACGTCGATGACCGCCGCACACTGACCTTTCATCTCACGGCAGCTCTTTCAACTCGATTCGATCGAAGTCCGCCTCATGGCGGACAGATCCAGAAAGCGACCACGCGGAAGGGAAAGGGCGGTACGCTAGTGAACACGGGCACGGCGTATTGGGGGAAGAATAGGGGCCGGGGGGACCGTCACCGTCGTGATGAGCGGTGACGGGGCTGAGGGAACGGGGAACGAATGACGGGTGTTTTGTTCCCCGTTCCCGTCAGCGACTTTTTCGTTAGAGCGGTGACGGGATGAGGGTGTCGTTCATTGCCCGACGACTGCCTCGACGCCATGCTGCTACTCGACGTCGCGGCGCCCCTCGACGATTCCGCCGTCGCCGGTCATTCCGATGATCAGTCCCGCATCTGCCATCAAGCTGATGAACGGCGTGCGCCAACTGCTGTCCCCCCACATCGGACGCCACGAGCTCTGTCCTGGGTCGCGACTCCACAGCAAGCCCGAAGTAGCGACCCACTCCCGACCCTGAATGTCAACGGCAGCTGCCGCCAAATCGCTTTCGTTGTCGATGCGAGAGACGTCCGCTTGTCCGTTGGAGACGCGCAGGACGACACCTTGGGTGCCGGCGAGAATGCCCAACGAGCGTTCGTAGGTCGCCGCGCTGCTGATGAACGCACGCAGGTCTGGCGTTTCGAGCGGCGTGATCTGCCACTTCAGCGGCTCGTAGATGGCGGCGAAGCCGAGTCCGTCCCGCGTCCGCGCCCCGAGGAGCCAGCGTTCGTCATCCAAGCGACTGAGCGTGTTGACGAAAGAGACTCCGTGCAACGGCAGGGGCTTCAGCCACCTTCGACCAATCACGGCGCAAAGCTCCGGCGCCTCGCCTTGCTCGTGGTGCAAAGCGACGAGCAGGTCGTCGAGGCGCCCACTGGCGAGACAGAAGTTGGCATTGGGGTTGGGGCTTTCCACCCGATCGCTGATGCCGTGGGCGTCGACGACGGAAAGCATCGGGTTTTGGCCGCCTACGAGCCAGCCACCTGCTTCGTGGTGCTGAGTGAAACTCATTCCACTAGGAAGACGCTCGAAGATGGGGCTCGCGTCCAGCCAGGTCTGGCCGTTCCAGAAGCTCGCGCCGCGGCTGGAAAGCGCGAGGGCGTGCCCGTCAGTGTCCCAAGCGATACTCCGCAGCATCAAATCCCCGGGGCGACTGCGCACTGTCCACGTGTAGTCGGCGGGCGCGGCAGCCGGCGCGCGGGAACCCAGCACCGCGGACAACAAACGCTCGCTCGATCGAGGCGCCATCCCGTGTTCGCTCAACGCAGGTAGCACCATCGCGGCGAGTTGGGTTGCGGTGCGGGGACGATCGGTGGCTACCGGGGAGGTCGCCCGCGCCAAGACCTCGTCGATCGCTTCGCACTCCTGCAGTCGTGATGCCATCTCGGGTGACAGGCTGAGAGCATCGCGCAGCGCGGGGCGCACCTTCGACATGATGAGCTGCAACGACGTGGCCGGCTCGTCGGCGTCGAGGTAGGGTTTGCCGGTGAGTAGGAAGTAGATGACGGCCGCGAGCGAGAACACATCCGAGTGCGTCCCGGCGTTGCTGCTACCGGACTCTGGAGCGGTGTACCCCAACGTACCCAGCGTCACACCATCGAAGGTGCGGTCCAAGCCCGCCGCTCGCGCGATGCCAAAGTCGGATATCTTGAACAGCTCTCCCTGCCCAAAGCCACAACACAGAACGTTGCCCGGAGTCAGGTCCCGGTGAATCACGCCCACCGCATGTATCGCTGAGAGCCCAGCCGTGATGCATCGAATGGCGTGCGCCGCGCGGTGCGGGTCGAAAGCAAACCCCGTGCGCTGGACGGCGTACTCGACGCGGTCCTCCAAGGTCGTGCCCTCGACGCCACCGTGGACGTACTCCAGCGCCGTCCAGGCCGTGCGCATTCCACCCAGCTCCAAGTCCGTGCCAGAGTCCACGTAGCGCACCACGAAGGGGGTCGGAGGTACGCTTTCGTTCAGACGCCCCAAAGACACCGCTTCCTTGACCGCCATCACGTCGGCAGAAACTGCGCCCCCGCCGAACATGGGACTCATCACTTTGATGACGACGGGGCTCGAGCCCTCCGGCGCCTCTCGATTCGCCAAGAACGCCATGCCCATTCCTCCTCGACCCACGGGTCGCTGCAGTTGGTAGCGGACGCCAGGCAGCGTTTCCGATTCGACGACGGTGCCGATCAGGCGCAAAGAGGAAGACGGATGAGACTCAACCATGGTGTTGTGCCTGTCGCTGTCGAAGACGTCGCCATCCTACTCCAGATCCCACGACGCTTCATAGCCCGGCCTCTGTTCAGGCTCGGTGACACACCGATTGGGACTCGCTAGCGCCTGTGGTCAGGAGACATTGCGACTGTGTTTCCCATGTCCGAGAGATTGCCCACTGGCGGCTGATAACTGAGCACCAATATCGGTCTGCCTGTGCGGCTAGCCTTAGTCCAGATTCGGGGGCGCTCCGTAGAGCGGTTGGATCTCCGGGATCGGTTCTTCCGTGCCTTGGCTGCCCCCGGCACCCTGCTGGGGCCCGCTGTTGTTCTGCCCGTCAGAGCCGCCACTGTCGTTGCCTGAGCTCTCCGAGCTTGGAACGGGTGCGCCGTAGACCGGCTGTTGCGTGGGCAGGTCGTTGGCGCCGCCGCCCGCGGCCGGAGTGTCGGTCATCTCTCGCTCGTCGCCGTCGTCACCGCTGGCACCACACGCGACCGAAGTTGAAGCTGCTGCGGTCGACAGCGCGATGACTGCTGCGCGCTTCAGTCCTTTCGGCAGGCCGATGTTGGCGGCGGTGTGTTCGAAAGGCGCGCCGCAGAACGGGCAATGCCTCTCGCTGGAGCGGACGTGGCGGGCGCAACGTGAGCATGGGCTGAGGTGCGTCATGGCTTGAGTGTGCGGTCCCGTCCGCCGTGATGCAAACGTTCGGTCGCACCTCGCTGCTGCCCCAGCGCTGATGTCGAGCGCTGTCCGCCCGGTACCGACAAGTTGGCGCCACCGAGCCTTCGAGCTACGCTGTTGACTTCGTGGAGGAGAGAGGACTCACCACTCGGCACGAGGACGACTTCAGCCAACCTGGGGCCGTCTTGCTCTTTGCCGCCGGGACGCTGCACTTCGAAGCTTTCTCTTTGTCCAGCGATCCGCTGCTCATCGGTCGTGGCAAGCTCGGCGACGTCGAGCTGCACGACAATTACATGTCGCGGGAACACTCGCGCGTTGCTTACGACGATGGTCGATTCGTCGTCACCGATTGCGGCAGTCGCAACGGCACGACCGTCGATGGTCAACCCATCACCGGCACCGTCGAGAGCGAGCGATTCTTCCTCGTGCGTGCCGGCGAGACGCTGTTGCTCTTGACCCACGACGTCCGAGCCTTTCGCCAAACCCGAGTGCGGTTGACGGATGAATGGGTGTTCGGGCCGTCGACGGAGGCGGCGTTCGCCTCGCTCGTTGGCGCACGGCGCGCTCACCTTTCCGGTGAGGTGGGAAGCGGCCGCGAGTTCGCCGCTCGCTACTTGCACCGACACGGCGCCAATTCTACTGGGCCGTTCGTCCTCGTCAGGTGCGCGGGACTGGGCCGTGCTGCGGAACACGCTTTGTTTGGCGGAACAGGTCATGATGGCCACGTGGCACAAGCGAAGGGCGGGACTCTCTTTCTCGACGAGGTCAACGCACTTCCCGTTGCCGTTCAAAGGCACCTCACCGAGTTGCTCGACATAGGGCGGCTCGCTTCCGGCTCGGAGGCGCCGCAGGGTGCACCCTTGCAGGTGTGCTCCGCAAGTCGGGCCCAAGCTGAGCACCTCGTGGCGGCCGGTGCCGTCGTCCCCGAGCTGATGAAGCAACTGACGGAGGTGAGTGTTCGGCTTGCCCCGCTGCGACAGCGCCTGGAGGAAGTGCCCGCTTTCATCGTCCGGGAGCTGCAACGAGCACCCGGGGGGCTAGCTCCGCACGCGTCTCTGATCGAGGCCTGCTTGGTGCGTCCCTGGCCCGGCAACGTCCGGGAGCTCTTGATGGAGGTCCGAAACGCCGCGCAGGTGGCGGTCGAAGCTGGGGCCAGGGACGTGCGCGCCGCGCATCTTGCCGCGGTTGCTGGGATGCCGCGCGCGACTGCCGACCGGTTCGAGACTTTGGAAGAATCGCCTGCGGCGATTGCCCGCTCCCTGCGCCGTTTGGGCTCTGGCGGTTCGAACGTTCGCTGATTTAGCGGCCAAGTGCGCGGTCATGCGCTCAAGAGCCCGAAGCCGGTAGTTGCTGCGCGCGCTGGGTCAAGCGGCTGACCGTCGCTTCATCCAGTTGGCGCTCGTCGGCAAACGCGACGCCGACCACACCGACGAACTCCCCTGCGGTGTTCTTGACCGGGATCGCGATCGCGCCCTTGGCGTCTACGGCTTTGGCTCCCGGGCGCACGTCGCCGGTGTCGTCCTCTTTGAGGTTGCAGGTTTGCACGGGCCTGTCCCGCTCCCAAGCCAGCCCCGCCATGCCCTTGCCGCGAGGGATCTCCCGCGTCACGTGCTGGACCTTCGGTGGAATGTTGACAGCAGCCTCGAGCACCAGCCGATCGCCTACGCGGAGATGTACGGTACCGGCAACTCCGTCCGCTTCCGCGATGAATTCGGCCAACCACTCCTGGGAATGCGCGTCTTGCTGGCGTGTGTCGTCGGTCATGGCGACTTCAGCATCGCGCTCGCGTTTGCCGACTGTCAACGGCTTCGTGGGAAGGGGGCAGCGTCGATTCTTGCGCAAGGGGCGGAGCTTCGGAATCGTCAGCGCCGATTCTTGCGCGAAAATCAGGACCGTGGCACCCCGACGACGCGCTGTTCGAGGAAGCCGCGGTGAAGCGCACTTCGTGCGCTTGCTTCTGAGGTCAGGCTTGTGACCGACGCACCTGCGGGCTATTGGCAGGGCGGTCGAGCCGTGTCCCCATCGAAACCGAAGCTGAACGCCCGCCGGACGGCGGTGACCCTGACGGGGATCGCGCTGATCACGGTGTTGCCGTTTGTCGTCATGGGAGAGCTGCCTGGCGAAGCCTGGCTCAGCGGGCGAGAGGGAAGTTTGGGTGTGGGAGCGTTGGGCGCCGGACTACTCGCTGCCGACGTCTTTCTGCCAATCCCTTCGACGGTGGTCGGGAGCTTGCTGGGGTTGCGCTTGGGCCTGTGGTGGGGAGCGTTGTGGGCCTGGCTCGGGCTCGTCGTGGGCAGCGTGCTCGGGTACGGTGCGGGCCGACTGGCGTTGGAGAAGGTGGGCATGGAGTTACCGCCATGGCACACGGGGCTGGTTCTTTTCGTCACGCGGCCTGTCCCCATTCTTGCTGAAGTCGTCGCGATTGCTGCTGGTGCGGGCCACGTGCCTTTCTCCACGTTCGTCGTTGCGTCAGTTGCGGGCAATGCCGTGTTCGCCTTCGTGTTGGCGGCCAGCGGCGCGGCCCTGCTCTCGGAAAGTTGGGCGGGTGTTGGGCTAGCCGTGCCGATGGCCTTGCCCGTCTTGGGTTTCCTCGTGCTGCGCCGTCTGCGCAAGCGAGAGCAGACTACCGACTGAGCTCATGCACGTGTGCGCTCGTCATCGTCTGCCTCGGCTCGTCGTCCCGCGAGCTCGAGCTCGTTGCGTCGCGCGCTAAGCTCGCTGGGGAGCAGCGTGGGTTCGCTGCGGGAAGAGAAACGCGGTCACGCAGGCGAGGGCCCCCAGTAGCGCGGTCGCGAGGAACACGTCGTGCATGCCTACCTCCAGGTAGTGCAGCAGATCAGCGGGTAGCTGGCCGCTCGCGCCTTCGTGTCCGGGTCGCATCAGCGCATCGAGCAGCTCGGGGGGAACGTGCTTTCCCAAAGAGGCCGCGAGCAGCCCCCCGAGTCCTCCAGCCGATAACGCTCCGCCGATGGTGCGAAAGAACAACAGAGCCGCGGTCGCGATCCCACGCTGCTGCCGCTCCACACTGTCTTGAACGGCAATGATGATCGCCGTATTGGCGAAGCCCAGTCCGAGCCCGAGTATGAAGGCGTTGAGCCGGAACAGCCACGGCCCGGTTTCAGCATCGAGCGGCATCAGCAGAGGCGCGGTCGATGCCAGAACCACGACACCTCCCACGCGGACCATTCTGCGATAGCCAAAACGCGCTATCAACCGGCCGCTGAGACTCGAGGCCAACGGCCACCCGAGCATCATCGTGGCCACCGATGTTCCTGCCACGGTGGGCGAGCCACCCAGCACCGACTGAACGTACAGCGGGACATACAGGAGCACGCCCATCATCACGGCGCCCAGCAGCAAGCTGCACAGATTGCTCGCGGCGATCAAGCGCGCTCGCATCAAACGCAGAGGAACGAGCGGTTCCTGGGCTCGCTGTTCGACGAGGAGGAACACGCCTAGCAGCCCGAGCGCCGCCGGCAACGACAAGGCGGGCAGCGTCCCTCCGGCGCCGAGCAACAGGCAAACCACGCCTCCACTGAGCGTGGCCATGCCCAGTAGATCGAAACTGTGCTGACGACTCTCGCGGCTTTCCACCAGCGCGACGCCCAACAAGACGGATGCGATCGCTCCAAAGGGCAAGTTCACGAAGAAGACCCAGCGCCAAGAGAGCGAAGCCACCAAGAAGCCACCAAGCAAGGGTCCACTGACCCCGGCCAGCGCCCAAACGGCGCCAAAGAGACCCTGCACTCGCGCGCGCTGTTCGGCGGGGTACAAGTCGCCAATCAGGGTCATCGACACGGGTTGGATCGCGCCAGCACCGATGCCCTGCAAACCCCGCGCGGCGATCAGCATCAGCATGCTCGAGGCCATCCCACTTGCCATCGAGCCCAGCAGGAAGATCGCGATGCCCCACATTAGCGCCGGCTTGCGGCCCCGCTGATCGGCGAGTTTGCCGAACAAAGGAATGGTGACTGTGCTGGCCAGCATGTAGATGGCGCCCACCCAGCCGTACAGCTCGATGCCACCCAGGTCGGCGACCACGGTCGGCATGGCAGTGGCCACCACCGTCGCTTCCATCGCGGACATGAACACCGCGCTCAGGAGGGCGGCCAGGGTGGCAAAGCGGCGGGTGCTGGGCGTCATGCTGCGCTTCGGGGTGCGGCAGGTTCGCGCCCGGCCGTGCTCATAGTGTTCCGGCCGCGGCCACGCAAGGGGCGACCCATGGACGTCGTTCGCGCTACAGTTCTGTCCATGCGGAGTTGTCGGCTTTTCATCCTACGCCACGGACAAACGGTGTGGAACGTCGAGCAGCGCATTCAAGGCCACAGGGACAGCCCACTCACCGAACACGGTCGCCAGCAGGTCGAGCAGCTCGGACGACGTCTGGGCTCAGAGAGCTTCGCAGCTCTGTACTGCAGCGATCTTCGGCGAGCCATCGAGTCCTTGCGGCCGCTGGCGGATGCCGTCGGGATGAAGCCGGTACTCGATGTTCGGCTTCGAGAACGCAACCTCGGGGTGCTCGAGGGCTTGACAGCGGATGAAGGCATAGAGACACAGCCAGAGGCGTGGCGCGGCTTCAAGGCCAACGACCCTGACTACCGGATCCCCGACGGTGAGAGCTCGCGCATGCTCCACCAGCGGGTGCGCGAAGTCGTGCACGAACTTGCGGCGCGACATCCCGGTCAGCAGATTGCCTTGATGGGGCACGGTGGCACGCTCAATCACGTCCTGAGGATCTGTCTTTCGTTGCCTCTCGATGCGCCGCGTGCCTTCAGTACTCTCAACGCGAGTGTGAACGTGGTGGATTATGTGGAGGGACGGTTCCTACTGCACACCTGGGGCGATGTGTCTCATTTGCGGTCTGTCGTGTCGGGTACCGGATCACTCGAACTCGGAGCCTAGAACGCGCGGTGCGAGCCGCGGCTGCTCCCGGGCAGGGGATTCTTGCCGCCGTTCCGATGCGACCGCGGGCAGTGAGTCCGTTTCGGAGCTGGTCGGCAGCCGGCTTCGGGCAGCTGGCGCCTCTGTAGGCAAGAATGGGTGCTCTCATTACCCCGTGTCGGCGGCGTGTTCACGTGGGTTGGTGCACGCCTTGCTGCTCGCTAGGAATGCACCTAAGATTGCCGCTTAGGGGAGGTAGAGGTTCCGCACGACCAGCGGAGCACGCGAGCAATGGAAAACACCACATTTGTTGCAGCAGAGTCGCGCGACCAAGGCGCTAGGCGTTCGTCCATGCCATCAATTCGTCCGTTTGGTTGGATGCATTCACCCGCGGCAAAACACGCCACACAGGGCGACGAGACGAGCGGTACGGTGCGGCGTCTTCAGTCGTTGGGTGATCGGGTCGTTTCAATCATGGTCGTAGAGGACGACGCGGCGGACAGAAAGTTGTATCGCCGCACGCTGGAAGCGACTTCGCAGCCATACTTGATCACGGAGTTCGCCTACGCCGAAGAGGCTCTGGAGGCGATACCCCAAGTCCAACCGGAATGTGTTCTCTTGGACTTCAATCTGCCTGACCTCGACGGCATGGCGTTTCTTCGACGCCTCGACGGCAGCGAAGACAACCACGCCGCGGAACGCCCTTCCGTCGTGATGCTCACGGCGTTCGAGGAGCGCGGGCTCGGAGTGCAGGCATTGAAAGCGGGGGCGTCGGACTTCTTGAGCAAGCAGTTGTTGGACGCCACCAACTTGGAGGTAGCCGTGCACAGGGCGCTCAGAGAGTTCGACTCTCGCAAGCTCCGAGCGCGTGTGCGTCGAGTGGAAAAGATGGCAGCGCTGGGTCATTTGGCTGCAGGTGTTGCCCACGAAGTGAACAATCCTGCGACGTTCGTGACGGCGAATTTGCACCTCATTCAACGTCTGCTCGAGAGCGCTCGCAAGAAGGACGGCATCCAGCTGAATGCCGAAGACGCCGCCGAGCTGGAGGAGATGCTGGCTGACAGCGTCGTCGGTATTCAACGCATCTCGGCGATCGTGGCGGAGCTGCGGTCCCAGACACGACCGCGACTGGAGCAGATCGAGCGAACCTCACTCGATGCCGTGGTGCAGGCAGCCTATCGATTACTCAAGCCGCGAGACGCAGACAAGGTCCAGGTTCAGTTCGACCTGGGCTCCGATACGCCCGTCAACCTCGACCAGGGCAAGATGGTTCAGGTTGTGAGCAACCTCGTCGTCAACGCGCTGCAGGCCTCTGGCGACCAGGGTCGCGTCGTCGTGCGCACCTTCGAGAGTGGGAACTCGGTCTATCTTGGCGTGGCCGACAGTGGTCCCGGCGTGCCGAGGGCTCTGCGTCGCAGGATCTTCGAACCCTTCTACACCACCAAGGAAGACAAGCGCGGGATGGGTCTCGGCTTGGCGTTGTGTGCCGACTACGTGGAGAAGCACGGCGGCAGCATCAGTGTCGAGGACGCGCAACTCGGCGGCGCCGAGTTCACCGTTCGCTTGCCGATCAACAACGGACTGGTCGTCTCGGGTCAGCCCATCCGCTCACTCGAGCCGGTCGCCAGCAGGAACCCCGTCCCCGCCAAGGTGTTGGCCATTGATGACGAACCCGCGATCCTGCGCGCCTACCAACGCATACTGGAGCCGGACTTCGACGTCAGCGTTTGCGCCAACCCCGAAGAGGCACTGGAATTGCTTCTGACACAGACGTTCGATGTCGTGCTGTGCGACGTGGTGATGCCGGAGGTCGATGGCATCGCCCTGTTTGATAGAGCGCGGTCGCGGATGCAATCGGCCTTACCCCGCTTCGTCTTCTGTACCGGAGGTGTGATCGACACGGCGCTGTCTTCCCGTCTCAAAGAGCGCGCAGTCGAGACCCTGGAGAAGCCGCTGAGCCCCGCGCGGCTCCTCGATCTGTTGGCGCACGCGAGGTAGTCCGCGGTTGTAGTCAGGAACCGGGCCGAACGTGGGCGTTGCCGTTCTCAGTGTGCGTGGTCATCCGCTCTGAGTAGTTCGCCCAGCTTGGAGAACGCGTTGCTGTCGCCCTTGAGGATGTAGCCGGCGATGTCACGGGCCCAGGCCTGGCGGCGGTCCACGTCGTGAGATGAGGTCGTTAGCACGTAGACTCTGGTGTCTTTGAGTTTCGCGTCGGCTCGCAGCGCTCGGAGGAACTCGAAGCCGTTCATGCGTGGCATTTGCAAGTCCAACAGGATGAGCATCGGAGGGTCGAGCCGAGGTTTGCCGCTCTCGCCCCGCAAGATATCCAGGGCTTCCTGTCCGTCTTTCGCTACCGTGATCGGATTTGGGAGCTGTTGCTTGGCGAAGGCGCGGGTCACGGCTTTGACGTCCATCGCGTCGTCGTCTACCAGCAGTACCTTGACCAGCTGCCGCGTCATGCGGACGCCCTCTGCTGGAGTATAGGCTGGCTGGCTCGAGTCGTCTTGGGCCACGTGAAGTAGAAGCACGCACCCTGCCCGAGGCTCGACTCCACCCAGACGCGGCCCCCATGTGTTTCGACGACCCTCTTGACGAGGGCGAGCCCGCGTAGCGCGTATGACAGGCTCACCGGGATGGCGATATAGGCCAGGAAGATGGCGAAGTCGGAGCCGATGTGGAGCCAGCCGTGTCCACTCGACCACGTGCCGCAGTGCCAGCGCGCGGGGAAGTCGCTTGCGTCGAAGAGTTTGCCGAAGAAGTCACCCATCACAACCCCCAGCGGCCTTCGAGCGGAACCTACTGGCTTGTGGCTCCAGGTTGGGGGGCCGCCGCCCAACGCACAGGTTCTATCTCGTCCCGGGCACCGCGCAAGCGCTGGTGGCGCTCGGCTACCAATCCAGTTCTGCTCTCAGTTCATCCGCCAGCGTATCTGCCATGAGTTCGTGAGTTTTCAGGCTCGGGTGCCAATCGCAGCCATAGCCGTTTTCAGCGGACTGTTGTTCGAACTCAAGGACTTTGATTCGCTCGTCGCCGTCATCGACGCGTGCGTCGACGACGTTGCCGATGTACCAACGAGCCAGCGTGAGATCGGCACCGGAAAGCAGAGGGCCGATCGCGCAGAAGATGAACGCGTCGGGATAGGCGCTCCTGATCTCGTCGAGCAGGGCGTGATACGCAGCCTCGAAGTCGTCCTCATCCGGATCCTCGCTGGTGCTCAGGTCGTTGGTGCCGAGGTTGATCACGACGGCATCTGCCTCCCAGCGTGAGAAGTCCCATAGGCTGTCGGAGTGGTCGGGCAGGATGCGGTCGTAGTAGGTCGGCATCGGGTTGAAGCAGCTGGAGGGGCCGTCGCCGTAGTTGCACACGACGCCCTTTCCGGACCAAGCGACCGTCGATAGTTCGGCGTCGACTGCCCGCGCGGCGATGGCTCCGTAGGACAGGTAGTGATTCTCCGTGTCCGCGCTGAAGCCACAGTTCATGTCCTCGCCCTCGTTGCCGTAACCGCACGAGATGGAGTCACCGACTAGTTCGATGCGCCGCTCGGGGGTCGGCGGTGGATCGAGCATTTCTCCAGAACCGACCTCCAGTTCGTAGAAGATCGACTCACCCTGGCTTGCTTCCGTGCGCCGGTAGAGCTCGAGCTCGTGTTCACCATCGTCCAACTCTTCCGCGAGCATGTCCGTGTCACCACTGGACGTGTACTTGGGCAGGACCTCGCCGTCGATCACGACCGTGTACTGCTGGCCCCCACCCAGGCGAATGCCGATTGAGGTTCCGGAAAAGCGGGCTCGCAGACCCGTCCCCGACCACGCAAAACGCGCCCCTTCGGCGTCGCTGTCATCGACACGCCCCACGAAATGAACCGAGTCGAACGCTGGTGACGGAGTCAGCGTGGAGCGGTCCTCGCCGTCCGTCGTGGCGTCGGTGGCATCTGCTGCTGCGCCGTCCGTCATTTCTCGGGTGTCGGTGTCGGTCTGTTCTGTTGCGTCGGACTCATCGCTGGACTCCGCAGCGGTGTCCGTGGCGTCGTCGGAACCATAGATGTCGCCAGCGCTGTTCGAGCCGTTGCTGCACGAGCTGAGGGCGACCGTTCCGAGGAGCAAGCCAACCACCACACCGCGATTTCGAGTGAAAGTCTTCATACAGGCCAGCGCCATGGCAGTTTCGAGGTTGCAGGTCAATCGGCATCCTGGTCGTTGGACCCCGCGGCAGCTGTTTCGCAGTTAGAATTCACTCGAACGAGAAGTGAATCGAGGCTGAGCAACGGTTCGTCGTCGTCACCTGCGAGTGGCAGATCCAATCTTCGTCGTGAACATCGGTGATGCACACGCCCGCGCGCTCACCGTCGACCTCCACCGTGTTGAGGTGATGGTCTCCGTCTCGCACCGTCCAACCTCGCTCATGCACGACTCGTGAGAAGCAGCGAATCACCCCCCGTGACCAGTCAGAGGCGGTATCCAACATCGGCAGTGCAGGTGGCAGGGTCCGCTCGCTCATTCAACCCACGTTCTTCGTCCGCATGTACGTTTCCTCGAGGCTGTGCCCCGCGCGTACCTCGACGATGCCCGCGCCGGTCTGCAGTAGAGCGCCGAGGCAAAGGCGATTCGTCTCTTCGATGCTTTGCGAGGCGGGCGCTTTGACCGTCAGGACCGGGTGTTGCCAGCTCAAGATGCAGGCCTGTAGCGAGATACGCAGCGCATCGAGATCGGGCTCGTTCGACAGGGTGTAGCGCACGGTATTCTCGCCAGCGGTGACCTCTTTGAGCGAACCCTGACGCACGCAACGACCGCGATCGATGAACACGACGTAGTCGCACAAGGTTTCGAGTTCACTCAGGACGTGCGAGCTCACCAGCAGTGTGCTCTGTCCACGCAAGGAAGCGAGCAATTGGCGGATCTGAACGACGAGTTCTGGATCGAGGCCACTGGTCGGTTCATCCAGCATCACCAAGTCCGGGGAACCGAGCAGGGCTTGAGCGATGCTGAAACGCCGACGCATGCCGTGCGAAAGTTCTCCGTATTTGGACGTGGCCCGGTCCAGCAGTTGCACCTGCTGCAGTCGCTGCTCGACCTCGGTCTCCGCTTTGCCTCTCTCGATGCCTTGCAGTTCGGCATAGAAGCGCATGATGTCGCGCAGGTTCAGGTACGGACTCGGAGCGCAGTCCTGTGGCATCAGACTTACCTTGCCGGCGTGCTTGGTGGCGTCGAAAGCGCCCTGCCCCAGGATGTCGATGCTTCCGCTCCGATGCCGCAGCAGCCCGCCGAGGAGCCCCATCGTCGTCGTCTTGCCTGAGCCGTTGGGGCCAACGAGACCGCAAATGCTGCCGCGCGGGATCGCGAACGTCATGCCGTCCAGAGCGACCCGCGCGCCGTACCTCTTGTGAACGTCGTTGAAACTGACCGCGTTCATGCGTCTCGCCCCTCGAATAGACGGTAGCCGCCGAAGAAGCTGCCGGTGGCGATCAGAAAGAGCATGCCGACTGAAGTCACGTACACCCCGAGCGAGCCGGACCACAATCCCGTCTCGTGCTGACCTGGAAGCAACCAGGCGATGTACTGAGCGAAAGCGACTTTGCTGTTGAGCCACTCGGACGTGAAGATGCCGTGCGCGATGCCGAAACCGATCCAGACGAAAAGCGCGGTGGCTCGCGCGAGCATCGGCGTCTTGGACATCATCGACACGGCGCTGAAGATCCCAAGATAGGCAAGGCCGTAGGCCCAGGCTCGGAACGCCGTTCGAAACAGCCACACCCAGCGTCCGACGTCGAAGGTGCCGTCGACCCAGATGCCGGCGATGCCCGCGGCGATCGCCGCCAGAGCTAGGCCAGAAGCCAAAAGTAGCGCTTGCCCAGCGGTCTTGCCCAGCGCCCAGGAAAGGCGATCGCACCGGAACAACACGAAACGGGTAGCGCCGGTCGACACGTCTTGCACGATGCTGGTGGTCGAGATCAACAGGACCAATATCGTCACACTCTTGAGCGCGGCAAAGCCGAAGAAGATGCTCAGCGGGTCCATGTCCAAGAGCTGCTGGCGGGTCGCCTCGTCTTGAACCAAGCCGACGATCCACGGCATGGCTTTCTCGCGAATCAAGCCTTGAGGCAGGGTACTGGGATCGACGTGCATTTGCTCGGCGAGGGCGGTTCGGGCCGTTTCCTCAGCGGTGCTCAGCAGTCCCAAGAAGATCCTGCTGCCGATCAGCGCTCCGCCACCGTACAGGAGTACCAACACCACCACGAGCTTGGAGCGCAATGCCTCAACGAGTTCGAAGCGCGCCACCGTGGTGACCTTCTTCAGGTCCATCATGTCGCCATGCTGCTCCGGATCCGATGCACGTGACCAGGAATTTGAGAGACTATTGCGGCCGGCCGAGGCGGCAGGCACGGCCGGCCTCATGCTGCGAACGTCGAGGTCGGCGCCATGTTCGAACGACACGCAGAGACCGCATTCGCTACCGGGGCCGCCTCGGGGATCGGGCTCGCGACTTGCCGCGTGTTCGCGAAGCAAACGCCAGGTCACGGACGTGGCTCGTTGTGGTCTCCTTGGAACCAGCGCTGCCTCATCCGCAGCGCTGAAAGGAGATCACAGGTCCAAAGAAATCGAAAACATGACCCGTGACCTGGCCCTCAGAGGATGCGCCCAATCGACGCAAAAGCAGTACCTGAAGACTGCAGCAAGTCTCATTGACCGGTTTGGGCGTCCGGCAGGCGAGATCAGTCGCGATGAGCTGCGGGCTTGCGTGGAGGAATTGCAGGCCGTTTGCAAGAGCGGCTCGCGGCTGGGATGGAGCTGTGCGCTTTGCTGTTTCTGTACAGACGATGCACGTGCTGCTCAACGCGATCGGAAACCCGCCTACCAAGCCGTGGCAATGCTGATGTTCCGACGTACGCGCCCGTTTCAACGTCTTGTGCGGACGTGATGGCCCCCTTTGTCTTTCGCACGGCCAGGTGCACTCGGAACGGTGTCGAGGACTCACGCTCTCTCATCAAAGCGACCATTCACCTCTGCCGCACCGTCGTTTCGGACTTGCGACGCTGCTTTGCGCAGCCGATACTCCGCGCGAGCCCCAAACGTTCTCCCCAGTGAATAGGGTATCGGGCGGCTGGCGCGCCGCTCCGGGCTTCGTTCCGCCGTGTTTCGCGGCGACCCATTCCGACTTGATCGCGTCCATCGTGCCGCGAAACACTCACAACAATCACCCGCGCGCAGGTACCTCGAACGGTTGTGCGGTAGCCGATTTCGAAGACTCTTGTTTCGCGGAGGGCTGTGCGGCAGCCGATTTCGAAAACTTTCGTTTCGCGGAGGGCTGTGCAGCAGCCGATTTCGAAAACTTTCGTTTCGCGGAGGGCTGTGCAGCAGCCGATTCTGAAAACTTCTGTTTCTCGGAAGGCTGTGCGGCAGCCGATCTCGGCAACTTTCGGTCCTGGGATGGCTAGCGGTACTGGTTGCGGAAGGCTTTCGAACTCGGGAGAGCGTTGTGGGGGATGTCGTGAGCGGGAGACGACGGCGCTACGATACCGGCGTTCTTGTTCAGGCCACAAGGGCGTGGCGCGCCAGGCGGTGCTGGCGCCAGAGGCAGCCTCGTTTGAAGATCGCTGTGACGGGACCACCTCACGGACCCGGCGGAGAGGGACTGGCTGCAACACCACGCGGCTTTGGATGAGCGCTGCCGGGTCGGCGTGTGAGCGGTGGTCACGCGCTGGACGACGAGCGATGGAGAGCGCGGCACTTGCGGCCAAGCGCCGCTTGCTGTCCGTCATCGGCTGGCGCGCGGGAGGATGACGAGTGAGCTTGGTGGAACCGTCACCGTCGTCGCCTGCTCGCCGCCTTGCGTGCGCAGCGTCATGAACCGCCGCAGCTCCAAGGATAGAAGGCGAGTCTATTTCCTACGGCAATCTCGTCGAGCAGTTCTCCATTGCTGCGAACGCGGCTGCCGCTCAGGTGGCGTCGTTCCCGAGCGCCAGATCGCTCAGACCGTCAAGCAGCTGGAGGCGTTCACACTGGCCGACAAGGTGTACAGCGCTGTTGAACAAGTGGCGGGCAACTCGGAATCCCCGTCGGACCCCATCGCAGCGGGATCTGGTAGCGACGATGCACGCCGCTTTCGCGCGCCTTTCATTCTTGCATCGAGGCTTCGGCTGCTTCTTGTCTGGGCCATCGAAAACAGCTGATGTCGAGCGGGAACTACTGATCGGCGCTCACGCTGCCCGCTCGTCGACGGTCCTCCTTTCAGAATTGGAAGGCTCCTGATTCCGACCATTTCTGGTGCGACGCGTAACGCCGCACTGCGAAGGGTCATGGCTTGCTTGGGTTAGCTCATTGCGCCCGTCTTCTCCCAGCTTGGGAGATTCCTTCAGCTCCTTCTTTCTTGCGTTGACAAGGAGTGAGAGACTTAACTACCTGTGGGCGCCGGACGTAGTTCTTGGCAGACTACTCGCCCCTGTTTACGTGACGACGATCGTCGCGTGAAAGAAACGATACTGAAACAGTATGAGAAGCTGGCCTGAACTCTATTGCCCGTTCGAGTCAAAGATTAACGTTGCGACCGAATCAGCGAACGCCCGGACGATTCGCTGGGCCTCAGATGTCGGTCTCATCACCTCTGAGGACACGGCGCGGGTCGTCAACTCCGAGCGCTACACATGGCTGGTTGGGCGCTTTTTCCCCGACGCCGACGAAGAAGTCTTCCAGCTCATCGCTGACTGGACCAGCTGGGTCTTTTGGCACGACGATGAGTGTGACGAGACGGCACTCGGAGAAAGTCCGCGGGCGCTCGCGGTTCTGTTCAACCAGTTCATGGCCATCCTGGAGAACCGGGAGAAGCCTCGCTCTTCGAACGTGTTCGAGGTTTCCTTGCGCGACATTGCCGAGCGGCTGCAGCAGGTCTCGCCGGACCGCGGTTGGTACCTACGTTTGCTGACGAGCGTTCGCGACTACTTCGATGCGTGCGTTTGGGAAGCCGCCAACCGAGTCGAAGGCGTGGTCCCTAGTGTTGGCTCGTTCATTCCGCTACGCCGCTGCGCGGGTGGAATGTGGATCTATCTCGACTTTGTGGAGCTAGTGAACAGGCGTTCGCTTCCGCTTTCGTTGCGCAAGCATCGTGACGTTCAGCGGTTGGTGCAAATCACGCAGAATGTTGCGTGTTGGCATAACGACATATTCTCGTTGGACAAGGAGCTCAAGCGGGGGGACGTGCACAACCTCGTCATCACGCTGCAAGCGGAGCGTGGGGGTTCGATGGAAGAGGCGCTCGCTGAGGCAGTCGCGTATGCCGACTCGGAGGTTCACGCGTTCGTCGGGTTGCGTGGCAAACTGCCCCGGTTCCTCGGAGAGGAAACTAGTCTTCCCCAGTACGTGGCTGGTCTCGAGTCGCTCATGAGGGGGAACCTGGATTGGTCCCTCGAGTCCGCCAGGTACTCGCCGCTCGGTCATCGCGATTCGGACATTCGAGAGCTGAAGCCCAGCTCGCGCGCGAAAGCGGGCTGAGGCACGCTCTCAAGGGAGTCTCCGCTCAGGAGTGCTTCGACGCGCTGTGTCGAAGGCACTGACTCCACGGATGGCGCGAGCTCTTCAGCGCAATGCCACGTTCTGCGTCTGGCAACGATCGCAGTACGCCTTCGCAGCCTCGAATGTCGGGAAGACCCTGGTCTGCGTTCGAGCGAGAAGGCCGAGGGCAAACGCCAACATCCTCGTGCGCGCTGCGGCCACGACGATCAACTCCGAGACGCCCCGCTGTCGTGCGTCCCGAATCAGCGTGCGGGCGGGGATGCGGATGGTCGCATCGTAGCCGGTGACGCCGTCTGTTTCACACAATAGGTAGCGCGCAGGCTGATGCTTCAACTCTTCGTTGACGAGCACGTTCGCACGGCGCACGAGCTCGCCGTTCCCTGAACCGATCCACGTGGTGTGCAGGGTCCAGTCGTTGAGCCACTCCACGGTGACCGTGCAACCGCCGTATTCCTCAACCTTCTTCATCGTGCGCCATGGCTGTCCGCAGTGGTGCCCCACCACTTACGCCGAGCCGAGAGCCCGCATGATAACTCCAATTTCCCACGGGGCAGTTACGTATCTCACGCTGCGAGCACTTGTGTCGGTGGGCTCATTACCTCGACGTGCTCGAGGTAGGTCGGGAGATGTGCAGCGTCGTCGTTCGCTGGAGCACAACGAACCACAGCACCACGCGCGTGGCGTTCCGCCCGACGCGGAAACGGTCCTCAACTCGTCAACGGCGGTTGGTCAAAAGTCC
Source organism: Polyangiaceae bacterium (assembly GCA_050301735.1). Taxonomy (GTDB): domain Bacteria; phylum Myxococcota_A; class Polyangia; order Polyangiales; family Polyangiaceae; genus SZUA-265. Next base: position 21,041 of record JBNKZR010000010.1, read on the forward strand.
ACGGCGACTTCGCCACTGAAGACCATGGCCGGATCTTCCCGCTCATCCAGTGTCCGCGACAGTGTGGCGATCGTGCGCGCGACAGGACCGGAGTAGACCTCGACGCCGTTGGCGACGACGACGACAGGTTGGTCCATGTCGACCACGTCGTCGCTCAGGCGTACGATGACTCCGCTCAGGTCATCGCTGGAAATGTCGATCGTCTGACCCTCGACTGTGGCACGCACCGTCGTTTCAGCCTGTGGCTGTTCCACTGAAAGCCAGTAGAAGCGGTCGTGAGTGACATCATCTTGGTACCAGACGACCGTGCTGGGAGTTGGGTTGCGAGTGAACTCCGCCATCCAGGGAACGGCCACGGCGTCTTCCAGATCCATCCAATGTGGCTTGCCCGGATGGACTTCGACGACGTGCACGTAACCTTCAGGATCGCTTTGCTGTAGTTGGTTGAGCTGGTCGTCCCACTCTTGCGCGATGAGATTGCGGTCGTAGGCGGTGTCCAATTCTCCCACGTGAATGGTGAAACCGATGTTGCGCAGGCTCAGAGGCTGCGCTTCGTTGGGGTGGCCAGCCATTGCCGATGCGGCTGCCCAATGGTCTGCCATGCGCGGTCCCAGCTGGTAGACGCCGTCACCTCCGGCAGAGTACCCCATCACGTAGATGCGATTCGGATTGACGTTCTCCATCACGATGAAGTTCGTGATCAGACGCTCGAACAACGGATCGATGTGGTCTTGATGCCAGAGATTCCAGGTGTCCGTTGGAGCGCGCGGCGAGAGGTAGATGCCCTCATCTGGTTGGTAGAGTACCTTCTGGTTCTCCCACTGCTCGTCGTTGACGCTGGGTTCGGCGTTGCCACCTCCATGCAGCGACAGAAACAAGCTGTGACCTTCCGCGGGCTCGTCACCAAACACCGTGAAGTCGTAGCGCAGCGTGAATTCACCGATGGTGATCGAGCGATCCTCGTGTTCAGCGGCGCGCTCCTGACGAACGCTTTCTGCTTTGGCTTGCCAGAGCAAGTCCGCCGCGGCTTCTGCATCCGCGCGGCTGAGCGCTTGTTCGGCGTAGCTCTGTTCGTCGATCGGGCCGCGCTGATCCGAAGGTTGCTCCAGGTACTCGCCGAGGGCATCCAGAAGCGCTGGATCACTCTGAAGGGGCTCTTCATCTGCCGACTCTTGCTCCGTCGGTTCGGTCGTGGGCATCTCGACTGCGACCGGCTCCTGCTGGGGGGGCGTGGCTTCCGACGCTGGTTCCGGAGCTTGCTCTGCGCCCTGAGCCGTACCCGACGAGGGCGCTGCCTCCGTGACGGGCAGCTCGTCGGCTGGTGCACCATCGTCTGGGCTCGGTTGCGGACTCCCGGTGTCCATCGCGGTTGCGGCGGGCGTGGCGGGGCCCATGGCACTGATACCCGACGCAACGGGGGCGGCGCCAGTGGGAGTGCTTGGCGCCATCTCGACTGCGGTTGGCGAAGGAGACGAGTCGGTCGCAGCAGGCTCTTCCTCACCGCCACAGGCAATGCAGACTAGGCCCAGTACCATCCAGCGTGTGCGCATTGGACGTCAAAGGTACACCGTCCACGTGCCGATGTAACGCCGCGGCACGCACGGCGGGACGACTCACCCGTCGCAACGGCGCAAAAAAGAGACATCAGCTGCCTGCCTCACGAGAATACTCCACCGGCGTTGAGACGCTGACGCGCTTCCATCACGAGCGTGCGCGGCGCTAGATGCGCGACGACGAGGACAGACGGTCTTCAGTAGCCGAAGTCTGGCCTCGGAGCGGTCTTCCCCGTTCTCGAGCGAGGTACGCGCGGTCGTGGTCGCACGCGCTTCGGAGCCGTGCTCGCACTCCCGGCTATGGTCGGGTCGGGTTCAGCAGCGGGGTCCTCCTGCTGAGCCTCTTGTTCCGCTGCGGTTGCTTCCGCCTCCTCGCCGTCAGCGCCGTCCTCTTTTGCGGCGTGCTCTTCTGTCTTCTCGGGAAGTTCAGCGGCCGGAGCTTCGGCGCGATTCTCGGCTGGGGTGTCGGCCGCCCCTTCTGCCGCGGGTTCTGGCGTGGCCACTTCCGTCGCTTCGATGGGGAGCCCTTCTGCTCCGACGGCGGGAGATTCGGAGCCCGACAGCATGACAGCCCCGACACCGCCGACGAGCAACAGCACGCCAGCGACCGCGCCGATGAGCAGTGGTGTCTTGCTTCGCTGTGGTGGCTCGGCCGGGCCCGGACCCTGAGTATTCGCCCAAGCCTGATTCGTACGCGACAGGTTAGCGGCTGTCCCCTGGGCTGGTGCGGCGAGACCAGTTGCTGCCAGCTCGACCGCTGCGCGACTCTGCATCGGACCAGCGGTGGTATCCTTGGGTAGGTAGACGTCCCCCGCGTTGATCGGTGGTACCGTCACACCCGCTCCGGTATTCGCCCAACTCTCCAGCGCCTCCTGGAATTGCGGGCAAGTCTCGAAGCGATGGGCTTGGTCGCGCGCCATCGCCTTCCTCACGATCGACGCAAATGCCGGATCGATGTCTGGGAGCACCTGATCGATGGGCGCGGGCTCGGACAAGACGATCTGGAACATCAACTGGTTGAAAGTCGGCGCGTCGAACGGAACGGCCCCTGTCAATGCTTCGTAGAGGATGACGCCGACCGCATAGATGTCGCTTTGAGCGTTCACCGCGCGCGCGCCGCTCGCCTGTTCCGGCGACATGTAGTACGGCGTGCCCATGATGGTACCCGTGCGCGTCATCTTCATTTCGTCCGAAAGCGGCTGAAACTTCGAGATGCCAAAATCGATGATCTTGACGAAGTCCTTGTTTCCAGCCTTCTCGTTCAGGATGAAGATGTTGTCCGGTTTGAGGTCACGATGCAGGATGCCGGCCTCGTGAGCTGCCGTCAGGCCCTTGAGGATCTGGGTGAAGAGCGGCACTGCCTGCTCTGGTGTCAGGCGCCCCATGCGCTTGATGCGGTCCGACAAGGGCTCCCCGTCGAGGTACTCCATGACCATGAAGTGGTCGCCGTTCGGCAGCTCGCCGAGATCGAGCACTTCGATGATGTGTTCGTTGCCGATGCGGCCTGCAGCCTGCGCTTCTCGCTGGAATCGTTCGGCGACCTCCGCGTTGCTCGCGATGGCAGAATGAAGAACTTTGATCGCCACGCGGCGCTTGATGAGAGTGTTCTCTCCCTCGAAGACCGCGCCCATGCCACCTTCGCCCAAGAGTCGAACGATCTTGTACTTGTTCTCGATGACGTCGCCCGGACTCAAAGACATGCGAAACTCCTTCTAATCAAAGCCGCCGCAGCGCATTCGCCGTGACCTACTCAAGGTTACCGCAGTCCCGAGACGCGTCCAGGGAACGGTGCTTCAGGCAGGGAGTGCTACGTGTGGGGGCACGGTAGGCTGCTGTACGGCACACGTTGCACGGTGACCAAGCCAGCGGTTCTCGCGGCTTTGCGTGACCCGTACGTTCGTCGCAGAAAGGTGCTGATGTGTAGGTTGGTTGCCGGTCGCGATGCTTCGGTGGTGGGCACTCTGCGCGCGATGCACGGGGCGAAGTGCGAATGGGCAGGTTGCAGCGTTGGACATCCACGGATGGCCCGCGCGCTCTTTGCGAGGTCGCTAGCCACTCATCTCGACTTCGAATGAGCCGCCGCCGAGGGTCAAGACGCCAGCTAGATCCGGCGCGCCATAGCGTGCGGCACCCGTGTACACGGTGAGATTTTCGCGTGCATGGTAGACGCCCGCGCCGTGGGTGTGACCGCAGAAGACGTGGTAGTGGATTCCCGGTTGCTGGTCGGCGTGGGTGCACAGCAAGTCACCCATGACTTTGCAACTGAAGAAGGGAGCCCAATAGTCGTTGGCGGGCTTGCCCTCGTACCAGGCTGCGTCTTGGAACGGGGGAATGTGCGTCGCGACAACCACGTGAGCCAGCTCGCGTTCTGTCTCTGCTGCTCGCGCCAGCCTTTCCAGCTGCTGACGTAGGATGGCGACTTCCTCATCCGCCTTGCGGGCGCACGCCGCTAGCAGCGCGTTGCGACTGTCATCCTGAGCGGTGAACAGGTCGGCGATGCAGGTGAAGTCCGTCAACTGGAGGTCGCTCAGGCGATCACCATTGCGTGCGTCGTACCAGCCGTCCGTACCTGCGAGGCCGACGCCGGGGCTCAAGTGTAGCTCCGAGGTGCGGAGCCAATGCAGGTTCTTCGTTCGCTCGACCGTGGAAGCGACGTGCTTCTGAACGACCTCGAACGAACCCATGTAGAAGTCGTGGTTTCCGAGTACGAAGTACACCGGTAGCTCGAAACCATGCGCCAAGTCTCGCAACGTGTTGGAGATGGTTTGAGCTTCGGCGATGTCTCCTGTTACGAGCAATCCACTCGCAGTCGGGTGTTCTCGGCGCAATGCCTTGGCGAACTCCGTCGCGGCTGCGGGATGGCGCACGTGGTCCAGGTGGGGGTCAGTGGTCCACAGCAGCTGCATGGCTGGGATTGTAGCGCTCGTTCCCGATACTTGACACGCTCCAATGACACGCATATCGGTAAGCTATGGCTTACGCTGAAGTGCTCGCCGCATTGGCTGATCCGACGCGTCGGAACATCTTCGAGGCCCTGGGGCAGCAACCGATGACGGTTGGCGAATTGGCCAAGTTGCAACCCGTGAGTCGCCCGGCCGTGTCGCAGCACCTGCGGGTTCTGGAGGCGGCGGATCTGGTGAGCGCGCGGCCGCAAGGCAATCGCCGACTCTACTTGCTCAAGAGGGAAGGCTTGGAAGAGCTGCGCCGCTACCTCGACCGTTTCTGGACGGACGCATTGTCTGCGTACGGCGCAGAGATCGCGCGGCGCAGAAAGGCGCGCAAGCAGTGACGGACGTCTACGCACCGCTGGTAAAAACCATCGACGTTCCTTGCGGGCAAGAAGAGGCGTTCGTCGTCTTCATCGACGAGATGGCGACGTGGTGGCCCTTGCAGCGCTTTTCTGCTTCGGTCAAGTTCGGCACACAAGCGAAGGACCTCCGCGTCGAGGCTCGCGCGGGCGGGCAGATCGTAGAAACGAGCGAAGACGGTTCCGAACACCTGTGGGGCACGATCAAACGCTATGAGCCCTACGAGTACTTCTCGATGGACTTGCACATCGGTTTGCCCAGCGAGACGGCGAGCTTGCTCGAGGTGAGATTCGTCGCGCTCGACGTGGAGCGCACACGCGTCGAGCTCACCCAGAGCGAATGGGAGCGCTTTGGCGAGTTCGCGAAGATGATGTACAACGGCTACCCCACGGGCTGGGTGGTGATTTTCGACGAGGCGTACCGTCTCGCATGTTCGCGCAATCGGAGCGGAGTATCGCGGTGACGGCGTCGCATCTCGCGCTGATCGAGCGGATCCACAAGCGGGACTATGCCGTCGCCATCATCGGCATGGGTTATGTCGGCCTGCCCCTTGCGTTGGCATTCGTGCGTGCGGGTTTTCGGACGCTGGGCATCGACGTCGACGAGCAGAAAGCAGAGAAGCTCCGGCAGGGGGTGTCCTACTTGCGTCACATCGACGTCGCGCCGTTGCATCAGGCCATGAGCGAGGGGACCTTCGTAGCGACGGACGACTTCGACATCCTTGGTCAGGCTGACGCGATTCTAATGTGCGTCCCGACTCCGGTGGACCATCACCAACAACCCGATCTGCAGTTCGTCAGGGCAACGGTTGATAGCGTGCGGCAACGCCTGCGTTCAGGGCAACTCGTGGTGCTCGAGTCGACGACCTATCCGGGGACGACGGAGGACTTGGTCGCAAAGGAGTTGGAAAGGGGGGAGCTCGAGGCTGGCGTCGACTTCTTCGTCGCCTATTCCCCTGAACGGGAAGACCCAGGCAATCCTGATTTCGCGACCTCGGCGATCCCGAAGCTCGTTGGTGGGATTGACGCTGTCTCGGGGGATCTCGCACAGGCGTTGTACGAGGCGGTGGTCACAAAGGTCGTGCGGGTCGGGCATGCTCGTATCGCCGAGGCGGCCAAGTTGACAGAGAACATCTTCCGGGCAGTGAACATCGCTCTCGTGAACGAACTCAAGGTGACCTACGACCGGATGGGTTTGGACGTTTGGGAAGTGATTGACGCTGCTGCGACGAAGCCTTTCGGCTTCATGCGTTTCAACCCTGGTCCTGGTTGGGGAGGACACTGCATCCCGGTGGACCCTTTCTACCTCAGTTGGAAGGCGCGTCAGTATGGGGCGGCTCCCAAGTTCATCGAGTTGGCCGGTGAGATCAACATCCGCATGCACGAGTATGTGGTCGACAAGCTCACGGCAGCTCTGAAGTCCAGGGGCAAGTCCGTAGCTGGCGCGGAGATCCTCCTGCTCGGCGTCGCCTACAAGAAAGACGTCGACGACTGTCGACAGAGCCCGGCGTTTCCCATCATGGATCAGCTTCAAAGGCTGGGCGCGCGACTGCGCTTCGTCGATCCGTACATCCAGCAAATCCCTCCGCTGCGGGAGTGGCCATCTTTCATTGGCTGGAAGACTTCGGAGCTGACCGATTCGTTGCTAGCAGCAGTGGACGCCGTCCTGATCGTCACGGAGCATTCGACCATCGACTACGATTGGGTGCTCACCAATTCCAAGCTAGTGGTGGATTCACGAGGAGTCTGTCGAGGCAGCGCGCCCCACCTCATCAAGGCGTGAGTTGGGCGGCGAGGCATCGCCGTGTCCAAACCGCGAGACCGCCATCGTCCTCGACGATAGTCGCTCGTCTTCCAAGTCCTCGAAGGTACGCGCGTACCTCAGCGAAGCTCGCCGGGAGCGACACCGTCCATGTCGGTGTAGTCGAGGTTCTCTCCGCCCATGCCCCAAATGAAAGTGTAGCTGCTCGTGCCCGCGCCGAAGTGCATCGACCACGGCGGCGATACGACGGCTTCTTCGTTCTTCATCCATAGGTGCCGCGTTTCTGCGGGTGGCCCCATGAAGTGACACACGCGCTGATCTTCGGGCAGATCGAAGTAGAAGTACGCTTCCATGCGCCGGCTATGTGTGTGCGCGGGCATGGTGTTCCACACGCTGCCTGTCTTCAATTCGGTCATTCCCATCTGCAGCTGGCAAGTATCGAGTACCGAGTTGACGAGTAGCTTGCGGATGGTGCGGTGGTTGGCCGTTTCCAACGAGCCGAGTTCGAGCACGTCAGCGTCCTCTTGGCCCACCTTGCGAGTCGGGCAGGTTCGATGCGCGGGAGTCGAGTTGAGGTAGAACTTTGCTGGCGATGCCGGAGACACACTTTCGAAGCTCACGATCTTTGCGCCGCGACCCACGTAGAGTGCCTCTCTGGGCGCGAGCTCGTATGCGTCGTCGTCTACACGGACCCGGCCCGCGCCACCGATGTTGATGGCACCGAGCTCGCGCCGCTCGAGGAACGCCTCCGCGCGCAACGCACTCACGGCTTCTAGAGGGACGGGCTCAGCGACTGGAGCAGCTCCCCCCACGATCACCCGCTCGTAGTGGGTGTAGCAAAGGCGTAGATTGCCCGGCGTGAAGAGGTCGGAGACGAGAAACGCGTCTCGCAGACGTTGGCTTCCGTAGCTGGGGTAGTCGTCCTTGTGGACCGCGTAGCGTTCGTCGAAGATTACAGCCATTTTCGGAGTTTTCCGCCTTCGAGCTCTGCGTCGACGTGTCGTCGTCGAATCGAAAGCACGGCCAGCGTACTTGCGCCGCCGATTGGCGTCAACGCCAACACCGGATACCGGTTTTGGGTTACCGGATCTGGTGTTCCCTCGGCTGTGCCGGGCGTTTGACGAGCAGGGGGAGGCTACTCAGTGGGGCGACGGCCTCGTGCGACCCCGCGAGCCCGCCACTCGTTTTGCCGGTGGCGGGGCGAGCTCCCACTCGAGCGTCCTCGGGTTTTCGACGAAGCACTGTAGGTCGCCGATACACGGCGGCTTTGGCGGCGCCTGCGCGCATCCGGCGTCCGAGCAATGCACCCGCGTGTAGGTGAAGTCACAGGCGACGAACCACTCGCGCACTTCGGGCGTTTGTCGTTCCACGGCGGCTTCCATCTCCGCCGGGTTGCATGTGAGATTCTCTTCCGCGACCGTTTTGGCGCGGCCGGCTTCGCTCGAAGCGCACGCGGCCACGGCTGACAGAGAAAGGAGAACGACGAGCCAACTGGATGAAGGGCGCAGCAACATGCGGACTGGGACACGCTCGGCGGCATAATCTTGGGTCGATTGTCTCCGTGGTTGCCCCAGCGTGGGGCGATTCACCCAATGGTGCCCGAGGTGAGAACGGCGCGGGAGCTCGTCGAGCTCGACTGACGTTCGAGCGGAGGCGCGCCGCTCCCTCGGATCAGTCGGAGCCTGCGAAACTCTGTTCGTAATCTGCGTCTTCGACGCCCATCGCCTGTGCGGTGGGCGTCAACGCTTTGGCGCAGTCGAGCATCACGGCGAGTTCATCCGTCTCCTTGGCGCCGATGCTCTCCTCGTACCGACCTGGCTGGGGCCCATGTGGGATGCCGCGGGGGTGGAGGGTGAGACTTCCCTCCCCGACGCCTCGACGGGACGTGAAGTTGCCTCGAGAGTAGAAGAGTACTTCGTCGATGTCGACTGACGCGTGCGGGTAGGGGCAGGGGATCGCCCCCGGCCCGAAGTCGAGCAGACGCGGGACGAAGCTGCAAACGAGCACACCCCGCGCGGCAAACGTGCCGTGGATCGTGGGTGGAAGATGCACGGAGGCAACGCGCGGCTGAAAGGCGAGGATTGGAAAGGCCCAGGGGTAGACACTGCCGTCGTAGCCCACGACGTCCAACAGGCTGTGCTCTGTGCGCATGGCGTGGAGCACGTCGTTCCGCTTGAGGAGCACGTCCCGGATCGGGCACTGTTCGGGGCCGTCGAATTCTGGTGCGCGAAAGTCGCGGTGGCCGTACGGCGCATCCATGCGGAACTGCCCCCAGCTGTTCCTGTACTGGGCTAGAGGTCCCAGCTCGGACTTGAATTCAAGAGAAAGCCACTCCTGAGGCACCTCATCGTCCAGTTCGAAGCGGTGCACCACTCCCTTGGGCACCATGACGTAGTCCCCGGTCGTGAAACGGAGCCGTCCGAACGGACTGACCAAGGTCGCGCCTCCACTTTGAACGTAGAGCAGCTCATCCCCATCAGCGTTGCTGAAGTAGAAGTCGTCGCTCGTGGTCGGAGCGCGGCGACTGACCACGACGTCGTCGTTGAACAGCAGTGGGACTCGAGCGTCGAGTGAGTCACCTGCCAACTCGAGTTGGCAGGTGCGGAAGTGTCTTCGCAGTAGCGGGTCGAACTGGCCCTCCTGCTGGGCGGCAGAAGTCCACTTGCGAGTCGCCGGCGTGCGCCCGAAGGCTTGGGGTCGATGCAAATGGTAGCTGATGGTGAACGGACCATCGAAACCCTGTCGGGTGAGGCACTGCTCGTAGAGGAGTCTGCCACCTTCGAGGCGGAGCTCCGTGTGGGGTTTGGGCGGCAGCTGGCCGCGCGCGATGCGCGAGGGCACTCAGCCAGACCCCGTGGCGGGTGGTGTCGCCGCTTCTTGTTCGCGTTCGATGCTTTCGAACAGTGCGCGGAAGTTGCCTGCACCAAAGCCGCGGTCACCTTTGCGCTCGATGATCTCGAAGAAGAAGGGTCCCGCGTCCTTGCTGCCGTAGAGACCCGCGGAGTCCTTGAGGAAGATCTGCAGAAGATACTTGCCGTCATGACCGTCGACGAGGATCTCGAGTTGTCGCAGCTCGTCGATGGGTTCCTCCAGGCGTTCGATGTTCATCTGTTGTAGCCGCTGCGGCAGGGCGTCGTAGTAGTTGCCTGGGGTTGGCATGAACTCCACACCGCGTTCGCGCAGGCCGCGTACAGCACCGACGATGTCGCGCGTCGACAAGGCGATGTGCTGCACTCCGTCGCCCCGATGCTCCTCGTTGAAGACGTTGATCTGTGAGCGCTTGAAGAAGGGGCGGTAGGGTTCGTTGTTGGCGAACTTGATGCCCGATTTCTTGTCCCACATCACTTTGGAGCGCAGTCCAGAGCCATCCCGAAGTTCCACTTTGGCGACGTCTTGGGTGTGGAACTGGATGTCCCACAACTCTTCGAACCCGAGCACGTGCTCTAGCCACAACAACGCGGGTTTCATCGTCTGGAAGTTCGACGTCACGTGGTCGATGCCGTCGAAACCGAAGCTGTTCGTACCCCCTCGCGGCGCGTCGTAGAGTTCCATGCCAGGAAAGAGCGCCCGGTACCCCTTGCGTTGCAGGAAACGGAACGTCGTATCGCCGAATGGCGTGGTGATACTGAAGGTGCTCAAGGTCCCACCATCATCCTGGTGGTGCTGAACGTCGTCGATGGGCGTACCACCCACCCGCTCCAGTTCTGCAAATGCGTGGTCGATGTCCTCCACCTCGAACACCAGCGTGCCAATGCCGTCGGGGTGCTTCGCCAGATAGCGTTCGGCGCGCCCACCGGCGCCCTCGGGTTCGGAGCAGGTGATGATGCACTCCCCAGCGGCAAATACCAGAGAGCGCTGCCTGCCGGCTTTCTCGAGCGCTTCACTGCTCTTGCCGATTTCGGCGAAATCCATCTTGTCGACGTAGAAACGTCGGCTGCGCTCCAGATCGCGCACGTAGTAATGTGCCCCCAGTAGGCGCGTGATTCCGATGTTCGGCTTGGTCATCGTCGTTGCCTGCTCCTTGGTTGTCGAGCAATCGCCAAGGTGGCGTGCCCGCGGTGTGTTGCCCGCGTCGTCATGCCCGAACCACCTCCTGCTCGATGGAGCCGAAGAGGTTTTCGTCGGAAGCGGAGCGCATCTCGATCCGCACGCGGTCGCCATAGTCGAGGAAGGGCGTCGTGGGTTTGCCGGTGTCCAGAATTTCGCGCATGCGAAGCTCCGCGAGACAGGAGACACCACGGCTCGGGTCGCGATTCGAAACCGTGCCGCTGCCGACGATGGTTCCGGCGACGAGGCATCGGGTTTGACAGACGTGCGCGATCAAGTCGTTGAAGGAGAAGTGCATCTCGTCGCCGGCAAGGGGTTGCCCCTTGAGTTCGTCGTTGACGTACGAGCACAGCGGGAGGTGGACTCGACCATCGACGAATGCGTCACCGAGTTCGTCAGGAGTGATGGCGAAGGGGGAAAACGCAGTGGCGGGTTTCGAAATCACGAAGCCGAAGCCCTTGCGCAACTCGCCGGGGATCAGGTTTCGGTAGCTCAGGTCGTTGGCCAGCATCAGCAGGCGGATGGCACCTTGGGCTTCGCCCGCCATGATACCCTGTTGCACGTCATCGACGACGACGCAGACTTCAGCCTCGTAGTCGAGGCCCCACTCAGGGTTCGGTAGCACGACATCCTGACGTGGGCCGAGCAGAACGCCGGAGCCGCCCTGGTACATCAAAGGTTCTCGCTCGAGGAAGTCTGGGATCTCGGCTCCGCGTGCTTTGCGTACGAGCTCCACGTGATTGAGGAAGGCGCTGCCGTCCAACCACTCGTAGGCTCGTGGGAGCGGAGCCATCAAGCGGGTGGTGTCCAGCGGCTCGATCTCCGTGCTACCGAGCTTGCCGCGTTCCAGGTCTTCCGCCAGTTGCAGCAGCCCGGGTGAGCGCGCTTTCCAATCGTCCAATGCTTGCTGCAGCGTTGCGGCCACTTCGTGGGCTCTGCAGAAGCGCTCACCATCGCGAGAGACGACGATGAGAGCGCCATCACGGCTTCCGTTTCGCAGGGTCGCGAGTTTCATGAGACGTCCTCCACGGCATCATTTGCCGAGCTGTGAGATAGCGTCAGCGAGCGCAGTCCCGTGGCAATGGGTTGGAGGTGAGCGTGCCGTTCCTCCAGTTGTTCCAAGTCGCGTTTGAGCCCCTCGGCGTGCTCGCTGTCTCCGAGCTTGAGCAGACTTTCGAGCAGGTTCCAGCGCAGCAACCAGTCTTCAGGAAAGCCCTCGTCTAGTTTTCGTCGTATCGACAGGAGAGCACGCTTTGCCTCCTGTCCTTCGAGCGTGCGCCACGCGTGATCGGCCCGAGCGTAGAGAGTACGGAGCGCCTCGTCGTGCTCGTTGAAGGTGCGCTCCGTCGGGACGACCTTGCGCGGGTGAACCGAGTTGGCGCGTTCTTGAGCTTGTTCGTCATCGGGCACCGCTCGCGTCGCCTCAGCCAGCCACGGCAGGTGATAGCGTTCGTAACGTTGGATGCGCCCCGCCACTTGCACGGCGACATCCCGCATCACGAGCAGTGGGCCCTGCGGATCTGGCGAGAGCGATTCGATCAAGCCCTCGAGGCGCACACCGTCCTCGTACTGCAGGCTGAGTTTTCGTGCGGACCCGCGCAGGGTCGATAGAGAGTACCAGGAAGGGGCGGAGATTGGATTGCCGAGCGGTAGGAGTAGTGAACCGCCCTCGGTGGCAGTCATCGGGTGTGGGTCGCCGGGGCCCACGAGCGCGCCCTGGCAGTCGAGCCAGGTCGCCTTCCCATGCTGTTCGCCATAGGCCGTCAAGAGGCCGCACACGGCGTGGCCTGTCGTCAGTTCCGTCTTGCTGGGGAGGCCGCTTCTCGCGGCCGCTCTCAGGCTCGCGATACCACCGGCCACGCTTGCCAGCTGCGCGCGGGCGGTGCCCAATACGTCGAACAATCGCTCGAAGTCTCGGACGACGAAAAGCTGGGGTTGAGGACGAGTGATGTCAAACGGCGTATCGAGGCACTGCACGTCGAGCTCTCGCTTCTCCACGTTCGGGCTCTCGCTGTAGACGGCCTCGCCGAGTGATGAAAGCAGCCCCGCGCCGTACATTTTGTAGTCTTCGGGCGTACCCACCAAGCCGTACTCCGCCGTCCACCAGTAGAGGCGCGCCATGCGCGTCGCTTCGCTGGCCGCAATTCCTGCTTGTTCGCGCAGAACTTGCTCGAGGTGTTGTTCGGCTTTGGCAATCGTCGGGTCTGTTGCGGAAGTGCGCTCCTTGAGGTCAGAAAGGTTGGCGACCGCTTCGTGCACGGCGAGGTCGTGCTGTGAGGAGAACGCGAGCTCGCCGAGCTCCCCGACTCGTTGCAGGTACTGTGCGTACACCGGGTCCACGATCAGTGGCGCGTGTCCCGCGGCTTCGTGCACGATGTCCGGTGCGGGCGTGTAGGCGACATGCCAGGGGGCCCGAATGTCCCCGGCGATCGGCAGCACGCGCAGTGCCTGGAAGCGCTGAAATGCGCGCGGCGGCACGAATCCGCTGACGCAGACGGCGCTCCATCCCAGTTCCGCGAGTGCTTCGTCGATCTCTTCGATGCGTGGGATCCGCTCAGTGGACAGGCCAGTACGCTTCAGGCCTTCCAGGAAGAGCGGATGCGCCCGGTCGCGCAGGTGCTCGACCAGATGCAGCAGAATGAACCGCCAGGTGGCCTGGTCTGCAGCCTCGTAGCGGGAATAGTCCTGCACCACGACGTGCCGGCTCAATGCCGGTGGCAGCGACTTGCGGGACTGAAATGGCGAACCCATGGTGTACCTAAAGCATAGCGCAATTCGCGCTGTCCGCATGTGGCGGGCGGTGAACGGCGCCCGGCGGAATGGTCGTGGCGATCCATACCCGCTCGCTGATCCTGTCGCGCTCGACGGGAGGCTGCTTGGTGGTTTACGCTGCGGCTCTTCCAGTCATGGCAGAGAGCGACCCCATCAACGACGAAGCGGATGTCCTGGCGGCGAACGAGAGTTTCTATCGGGCTTTCAGTGGAGGTGACCTACGGGCGATGTCCAAACTCTGGGCTCACCTGGCGACGGTGACGTGTCTGCACCCCGGCATGCCGGTGCTGCTGGGGCGAGATGCCGTGATGCGCAGCTGGACAGCCATTCTCAGTGCGGTCCCCGCTCAACCGCTTCGGTGCGTGCAGCCCAATGTCCGTGTTCTCGGGCGGATGGCCATCGTGACCTGCTACGAGGCTGGGGGTGACGAGCCTGCCCATCTCGCGGCGACGAACGTGTTCGTGCTGGAGAACGGCGAGTGGAAGCTGATCCACCATCACGCTGGCCCGATGGAGAAGCCGGTCGCGCGCCCCAAACCGGGTGCGATGATGAACTAGTTGGCTTCTGGAGGCGGCTGCTCGCAAACGTACCCGAACTCGCGGGTGCATAGCACATCAGTCCAGAACCAATCGCCGAGGTCGTCGGAGTAGCGCAGGCACTGGCTGCTGTCGATTCCCGCGGAGGGTTCACCTTCTTCCCATTGGGTGTAGGCGTTGTCGATGGCTTCGCCATTCGCACGTCCGACCCAGAAGGGAGTCTCGCTAGTGACCCAAATCCATTCGCCGCCGACGTTCCTGCCGGCAACCCAGCTTTCCTGGTCGAGTTGAGAACTGATCCACTCGTGCTCCGCTTGCGAGCTGACGACCGCCAGGTCCCAATCGTCACCCAAGTCCTGGCACTCTTCTCGGGCCTGGCTCCAGACCACTTCTTCAGCACCGAAGAGGTAGCAGTGTTCATCAGGGCCGAGTAGTGCGTGCTCCGGGCATTCGCGCGGCGCGTCGACTACCTCGGGGCCACTGTCGGGTGTGTCGGACACCTCGGGCGGTGTGTCGTCAACGGTCTGGCTGTCGACCGGCACGCCCGCGTCTTGTGTGTCGGTGACCGACGGCGCGCCGTCGGGATCTGCCACGTCCGGAGTGTTGGCGACTTCAGTCATGGCTGCGGGCTTGGTGCCAGGATCCATCGTGCTACCGGATTCGATCGGGTTTGCTGGCGCCGCTGGGCCATCTGCTGCGGATTGAGTCGAGGTGGGAGCGACGTTTCCCTCTACTCCCATCAGCCCACTCGGAGCGTCGGACGCGGACGACGGCTCCGAAACATCGGACGGGGGCGCGCTCTGCCCCTCCGAATCGGTCAAGCCCAATGGCGCAAGTCCGCCCGTGGCTGAGGTCGGAGCGACATCGCCCAGCCCGTCACTGCTCGTGCCGAAACGTTCTCCTGCGCAGCCGACGACTGCGACGAACGAAAGGCCGGAAAGGAGACGGGTGCGAAGCTGGAATTTGGTGGCCACGTGTGAGAACCGCGCCATTTGGAGGCCGCTATCTCATCGGCTCCGTTGGCGGGAGGGGACGATAGCAGACTCCGTCTGGGCCGGTGCTTGCGCCCGCGCGTCGCCCTTGTGTCGTGCCAGACCACCGAAGAAAGCCGCTGTCCGTGGAACTTGCTCCAGCCCAGAGTCTCGGATTTCGTAGTTACGGGACTTTTTGCAGCCCCCGTCTCGGCGAGCGGTCGCCGTGGAAGGAACATTTGCCCGCCAGGTTTGTTGCTGAAACGATGATAGAATCGCGGCGGCGTGGTATCGCACGACCGATTTTGGTCTCGATGCCCAGACGCGAAATCACCAGACGAAGGACGCGCGCCGCTGCGTCCTTTTAGTCATCCATCACATCAGCTCGATACCTATGTACCTACTGCACACAGCCCTCCGTTCGAGATTGTCCCTGTACGCTTCCGTGGTGCCGCTCCTCGCGGCACTGTTGAGCGCGGCCGCTTGCGCCTCGTCCAGTGACACCCTGCGGAAGCTCGAGGACGGTAGCTACCGCTTGGAGTGCCAATCGAAGCTGTCGGCGTGTCTGAGACAGGTCGAGGACCCGTGTGCTTCGTACGGGTACGAAGTGCTCAGCGGTCGCCAAGAGGTGCGTGCCTTCGGGCCGGAACAGCTCCAATCGACGTACGTCAACAGTGAGGCTGTCGTGATGTGCAGAAACGCCAACGGCCTGATCGATGACACGCCGCAACCTGGTGGCGCGAGTTCGAGTGAGCATGAGGCGTCGACTGTCGCGGGCGCTCCGGCAGCGCCTCTGTGTGTGCCCGGGTCGACGCAGACCTGCGTTGGTCCTGCAGGCTGCAGCGGCGGACAGAAATGCGCCCCTGACGGCGGCGCTTTCCTGGACTGCGATTGCGGCAGTTCGACGCCAACGGCACTCGCGCCGGGCCCAACGCCAACTTCCGCGGGCACAGCGTCGAGTCGAACGGAACAGCCGCCGCCAGCCCCGACAACCGACACGAGTGCGGGCCCAAGGGCAGCTCCACCAACGGAGCCAGCGGCGGGGGCGACGCAAGCACCAGCTCCGGTGTCGCCACCGGCTCCTGCGTCGCCGCCAGCTCCATAGGTGAGCTGCTCGGCTACGAGCATGCGGTAGCCCATGACCGGAGAAAGTGGTCGTCCGAAATTGCTCCATTGGTGCGGGTTTCTCGTAGCGTCGACGCGTGCGCTGACGTCACACGACTCGATGGCTCTGTCTGTTCACGCAAAGCCGACCACTTCTGCGCCGCCGGGGCCACCGCCGGCGATCGGCTCGTATTGAGAAAGATGTTCGCCTGAGACCAGTACTCCCCTTCCAGTTGGCTCCTTCGCCGTGCTAGGAGCCGACCTGAAGCACGCGACAGCGACGTCGGCCCGGCAAGGTGAGGGTTGACCAGCGCCGGCCTCCTCTTGGTGTCGCTGAGGTCTGGGTCCGTCAAATGAAACGAAGCTGGGCTGCTTCTCCACCCCGCGTGGATTCACACAAACACGAGCATAGAGAGCTTTTCGGTAGAGCGAGGGCGTAATGGCAGAACAATTGAAATGGGGAATCGTTGGCACTGGTGGAATCGCAACGGACTTTGCGCAAGCGTTGACGCATTCAACACGTTGCACGCTGGTCAATGCAGTGGGCTCCTCACCCGAAAAGGGAGCGGCTTTTGCTGAGCGTTGGTCGCTGCCGCGGTCGTCCAAGACCGTCGAAGAGCTGGCTTCCGATCCGGAAGTGGATGCAGTCTACGTTGCTACTCCGCATCCGCTGCACAAGGCGCAGGCGATCGCCTGCCTTGCCGCGGGCAAGCACGTGCTGTGCGAAAAGCCGATCTGTTTGACCGCCGCGGATGCGGAAGAGGTCATCGAAACGGCAAAGCGTGCGGATGTGTTCTTGATGGAGGCCTGGATGTATCGCTGCCATCCGTTGCTGGGGGAGCTGGTCACGCGTCTCAAAGAGGGCGCGATTGGTCAAATCCGGCATCTGCGCGCCGACTTTGGATTCCGTGTCCCGCGGCAGCCGGAGATGCGCTTGTTCAATCCTGAGCTGGGTGGTGGTGGAATTCTGGACGTTGGAGGCTACCCGATGTCATTGGCGCGGCTCGTCGCGGGCCTGGTTGCAGGTACGGAATTTC
>JBNKZR010000010.1:38139-41020 GCA_050301735.1 Polyangiaceae bacterium
CGACGACGCTGGTTGCGACTGGAGTCATCGGTCCCACCGGTGTGGATGAGCAGGCGTCGGCACTCGTGACCTTCGATTCGGGTTTCTCTGCGGCGCTCGGTTGCGCCGTCTTCCACGACTTGGGAACGGCAGCCGTGATCTTCGGAGAGGCCGGGCGCATCGAGCTCCCGGATCCTTGGATCCCGGGAGGCGACCGTCAGCGCTGCGACAGTGAGTTCTACATCTATCGCGACGGCGAACCGGTCGAGACGGTGAGTGTGCGAACGGAGATGCCGACGTATGGGCTCGAGGCGGAGTTGGTCGCCGACACGTTGCCCGGACGCCAAGCGAAGTGGCCCGCGATGTCATGGGAGGACACTCTCGGTAACATGCGCGCTCTAGAGCGTTGGCGCACCGCACTCGCTGGCTGAGCGCGCGCGGCTCCACGCTGGCACATCCGCCGCGGGCTGAAAGACACGACGCGGTCGCCGAGATGCGGCGGGGAGCGGCGCTGTGCGCCACTCCCCACATTCGTTGTCGTTCGCTGCGCCCTAGACAAAACGACGAAAGGAACGGCAATGCCGTTCCTTTCGTCGTTGGCGTAGGAGGCGCTGCGATCGCCTCCTTTCTTTGGAACTTCGTCAGAAGTCGTAGGTCAAGCCGAGGTTCACCACGTCGAAAGTCTGCGTCTCACCCTTGCGACCAGGCTGAGCTGGAACGGGAGGATGCCACTCGAACATCGCGCGGAAGTATTCCAGCTGGGTATGCAGATTCTCCGACAAGTGATACGTCAGACCCGTCGAGATACCGATTTGGTGCTTGATGGGCACGGCGCCGGTCGAGTCCAGGTACTGGGCGCACGGGTCGTTGCCCATGCCGTCCGGGCAGCTGTCGTCGTTGGCGTCGGGGAACTCGGTCATGCCGGTCACGTCGTTCAGGCCATCGCCGTCGTAGTCGTCATCATCCCGCCAATCGCGCTGATCTTCTTCCAGCAGGTGAACACGGGTGATACCGGCGGCAGCCATCCAATCGAGCTTGTCGCCCAAGTCGATCTGCAGGTGGGCGGAGAAGCCGTCCACGTCGCGGAACGGCACGTCGGGCTGCAGCAAGTCTTTGCGTGCCGATTCGTGGGGCTGCAACGCGAAGTCGATGCCGATGCCGGTACCCATGTGCCCGGCGAGGCCCAGGTGCACCGGGCCGAGTTCGACGCGACCGCCGTAGCCGGCACCTTGAATCGTCTGCTCCTGGTAGCTCTCACGAGCGTACAACTTCTGGTAGGCGCCGTTGCCGAACAGCTTGAACATGCCGAGCCCGTCGAGCTCCATCTCGTAGGTGAGCTCACCCTCCAAGCGGGGCCACTTGGTGCGCTCGAGGGCGACCTGACCGGGGATGTTGTTGGCGTCGTACAAGCCGACCTCGAGTTTGAAGCCGGCCATGTTCGGTGTGGCGTAGGCCAGACCAGCGCCGAAGCCGTTGCCCAAGATACCGAAGCCGACGTGGCCAGCGCCGGGGCCCGCGGCACTCAGACTGCTGACGCTGCCAGGCCAGCCGAGGCCGTACTTGTAGCCGTATAGGAAGGTGATCTCCGTCGCGCCGCGATTGAAGAGCACCAACGTGCGACCGGCAGTGAACTGACCCCAGGAGCCCTTGAGGCGCAGGTAGCTTTCGCGCCAGTCGGGGTTGACAGCCGTGTACTTACGGCGCGCGGTCGACATGATGGTCGTCGTCGCCGCAGTATATCCAATCAGCTCCGTGTCTTCCGTCAGCTGGTTCTTGATGCCAAACCCCAGCACGTTGCCGACGAAGCCGGTACGAATACGCAGTTCTTCGACGGTACCGCGCTCGGTCTGGGGGTCATCGCCCTCTTCCAGCGCAATGGATGCGTCGCCGCGGCCCTGACCACCACCCAGCAGGCTAACGCCGCCACCGGTGGGGTCCGGTTCAGGTCGAGGATAGCCCTCGCCCGTGTTGTAATTCAAAAACGCCTGCATTCGCCCGTTGATGAACACCGTCCACCCGTCCTTTTCGACGAGCGTGACGTCAGCTCTGGCTGGGGGCGAAACCAGCACCAGGGCAGCACCCAACGCCAGGCAGACGGCGATGCTGCGTGTCAGCGCATTGTTACTCGTTACCACAAACACCTACCCATTTTCGGACAAAGATCCGTGTTGTTCCCAAGGCTTACAAAGAAGGGAGCTAGAAGAGAGCCTTGCCCATTACAATAGGCAAGGCTCTGTTTTTGCTTTGATTTTCTAGTCTAAGAGAAGAGTTCGAGTCGGCGGATTGGCCCTACTGGGCCGCCTCCTGAACGTTGACTACGTCAATGAGCCACCACTGTCCGGACGACTGCGGGTCATTGCCGAGACCCGGCTGCTGCAGATCATTGCCGGGCTGCGGATCCGCCCCGGAGATGTCGACCGTTCGCGCCAGCGTGCCACACTGGTTGCCGGGACCACCCGAGGGACCACAGTTCTTGATCATGCGGCAGTTGGCGTCATAGACGATCAGTTGCACGCTCCCGCCACCAACCATCTGGATCGTTTTTTCGTAGTTGATGGCCATCGTGTAGTGACCAGTACCCGAGTCGGAATTCAGGAAGTACATCTGAAGCTCCTGACCGTTGTTGTCGAACACGTGGATTTCGTACGTGTTGTAGTTGTTGTCGCCAGCTGAACGGTAGTTGGCGCCCGGCTCAGCCCAGGCCCAGGGCGTCGGAACGCCGCCTTCGTCGCGGCTGGAAGCACCCATCGCGTCCCGCTGTACCTGGTTGTACTGGCGGGGCTCCATCACGCCGTAGAAGTGCAGCGTGACGTCGTAGGTCACGCCAGGTTCACCGCCGACGTCGTACTTGACGTCCAGGGTGAGCTGCCCGTTCTGGCAAACATTGAGCTGACCGCCGTTG
>JBNKZR010000011.1:0-40925 GCA_050301735.1 Polyangiaceae bacterium
ACTTGGGCGGGGCGGAAGAAGAGGGGTTGCTTCGGTTCAAAGCAAAGTACCTGAGCGCTTTCGAGGGATCGCTCGTCCATCCGGTTAGGAGCAGAGTGATCGAGATAGCAGGGTGAGTGCTGCAAACGGACCTCCCACAGCTCTCAGTTGGGCCGACCCCTCCTCACACAAACGCGAGAGCAATAGGGCCAACTCACGACCGCGACGAGCTCAGCGACGGACCTGCCCAAGCCGTCGACTGTCCTGGCTACATACGTCGTCCGCCGCAGAATGATTCAGGAATTCGCCGAGAACAAGACTTGAACTTGTCGCCTCCGTCGACGAGATCACTCGCGTGCTCCGCGTCCTCGCCACTCGTGTACAAGCCGCCATTGGGCGGCGCATTGAGCACGTTCGACGCGCCCTAGCAGAGACGGTCCGCCCTTCGGGCGTGGCAACGGGATTCGGTGCAGATCTCTTCCGCACCAGGGACGAGCTTCTGGCCGAGAACGCAGCACTTCGGCAGCAGCTCATCGTCGCTTCGCGCAAGGTCGAGAAGCCGAAGTTCCGCCCCCTGGAGCGCAGCCTCCTGGTCGCTCTGGCGAGCCGTTTGCCGGCTTGGCGTGAGGCCGTGCTGCTCGTGAAGCCTGACACAGTCCTTCGATGGCATCGTGAGGGTTTCCGACTGCTCTGGAAGCACAGGACACGGCCCAAGAAATCGCAAAAGTCACGGCTCGACCAAGGGACCATCGAGCTCATCCGCCGTCTGGCCGCAGAGAACCGAAGCTGGGGCGCGGAGCGCATTCGGGGAGAGCTTCTCAAGCTTGGCATCCAGGTCTCCAAGCGCACCATCCAGCGGCACATCTTGGCCATGCGACCACCGGGGGATGGCCAGTCCTGGAAGACGTTCCTCGCAAACCACACCGTCTGGGCTTGCGACTTCCTACAGGTCTACGATGTCAGGTTTCGTCCGCTCTTCGCCTTCTTCGTCGTCGATGTGAACACCAAGGAGGTCCTGCATGTCGGCGTGACGCGAGAACCTAGCCAAGCCTGGACAGCACAGCAGCTGCGCCAGCTGACGCCCTACGGCAAAGGCCCCGACTTCATCATCCGTGATCGCGACGCCAAGTTTGGCGCAGCCTTCGACCGCGTCGCCGAAGGCGCGAGCATTCGCGTCCTCAAGACCGCAGTCCGAGCGCCTCTCATGAACTCGACCTGTGAACGATTTCTCGGCAGCGTTCGGCGCGAGTGTCTCGATCACGTCATCATCCTCGGATGTCGGCACCTCCGGTCGGTGCTCGACGAGTACGTCGACTACTTCAATGGCGCGCGGCCTCATCAGGGACTTGAGCAGAACGTGCCCGTTGGAGCCCAGGAGAGATCATCAGCCGCGAACGGTGAAGTTGTCGCCCCACCCGTCCTGAGCGGCCTTCATCACGACTATCGGAGGGCTGCTTGAGCGAACGGATGAGGTGAGTAGCCAGGACAATCGTTGCCTACTCAACGCATGTCGCAGATCCGTGCTTCGTCTGTCGAACGCAGGTGCAGGGTGATCGGGGCGCGCAAGAAACGTTCGCACGCTGGTGCGCAGATCACGAATAGCGTGTCTGAGGCGCGCTCGGTGAAGTACCACCAGTACCCGCCGGGACCGCCCCACTGCTCACTGGGGCAACCGGGCACGGGCCAATCACACAAGTCCACCTTCTCCGCGAAACGGCGCGCGTAGTAGCTGGCTTGGCTTACCGCCACGCCCGCGTCGTCTGGCGGATGGTAGACCGCGAGCGTGGCTTGGTGGGTGTAGCAGTCGGTTTGAATGCTGCTCAGACTGACGACACAAGCTCCCGCGGGCAGCTCCGAGCGATCCCAGCTCTCCGGTGGCGGCAGATCGGCGTCCGGATCGGGCGCTCGATTGCTCTCGTCGAACACGGGACGTTGGAGCACCTCCGCCTGAACGCCGTCCACTGCCGTGTAAACGCCCTGCTCAGCTACGTCGATCACGACGTCGAGATCCGGGCAGGTCTGCGGATCGAAGGGCAGCGCATCTTCGGGCTCGTCGCTGGACGCTGCGTCCCTTTGCTCTTCGTCGCCTCGCGCGGGGAGTTCGCCGTCTCGTTCTTCGTCTGCCAGCGTAGCTCCTGCGTCGCTGTGCTCCCCGGCGGGGTGAGCAATGGCGCTCGTTCCGATTTCGAGTGGGGGCGCCTTGCTGCACGCGGCGCAGGCAAGCGGGATCGCGAGGAGCACGGCTCGGCGCATTGAACAACTGTCGCTCGGAAACCCCAAACCGACAAGGGTTGCTGATTTGTGCGGCGCTTGGCGCTGAAGATGTACTCTACGACGGTCATGGCTTTCGACAATCCGGTCGCTGACCTCTACTACCGACGTCACCACTGGGATTTTCGTTTGGGCACCTATCTGGCTTTGCTGCGCACCATGGCCATCGCCAGCATGGTGGAACGCCTGTACGAGGGCACCCAGCTCAAAGCGGCAACTTTCGTTCGCCTGAAGCGAACCCGCGAGCTCGTCGCAACCCTGATCGTCGATGGCCTGGACAGCGCGCGCGGTCAGGAAGCGCTCTGTCGGATCCGGCGGGCCCACCAGGGCGTGACCGCGAGCAACGACGAATATCGCTACGTGCTTTCGGTGTTCTTCTTGGAGCCCATGCGCTTCAATCGAGCGTTTGGCTGGCAGCAGTTCTCCGAAGCCGACCTGGAGCTGCTGTTCGCGTTTTGGATGGACGCGGGGCAGCGCATGGGCGTTCACGAGCTGCTGCCCTCGCTCGCCTCATGGCAGCAATTCCACGATGCGTTCGAAAACGAGCACCTGGGGGTGACACCACAAGGACAAGCGTTGGCGCGCGCTTCACTCTATGAAGTCGTGCGCCTGGTCATCCCCCGTGGCATGCAAGAGCTCACGCGTCAGGCGCTGTTGGGTACCATGGAGCCCAAAGTGCGCGAAGCTCTCGGGCTGCGCGCCGCCTGGCTCCCCCCACAGGTCACGCTCAGCACGATTCGGTTCCTTTCATCGTTTGGGGCGGGCACGCGAGTGCCCACGATGCAGGCGTGAGGTCGCCCCGTCCACGGCCGCTCAGAAGACTACTCGCAACTGTGGGTCACTGCCACTCCGCGAGCTTCCAGATCCGCGATCTGACCGAGGATCCAACTGTCGGAGCAGTCGAGGTTCGTATTCGTCACACTGACGGTATCGCCCGCACCAAGCTGATCTGCATTCACCAGGGCGTACAAATCCGAGATCTGCGTGTAGGAGAGGTCCACCTCGGATAGCTCGGTCAGCAGGGATAGATCGGGCAACGAAGAGACGCTGGTGAACCCGACCCGGAGGGTCTCCAGGTGAATGAGGCCCACGATGTCCGAGAGGTCCTCGAGCCAGGCGCGCTCTACGATCAACGTCTTCAAAGAAGTGAAGCACTCGACTCCCGTCAAGAACTCCAGAAAGCCGTTGCCCTGACTGTGTTCGAACGAGGTGATTGCTTTCACGTCTTCGTAGTAGATGGGACCTGCCGCCCTGCCGGTGATGTCCCGAACATCCTGCAGCATCACTTCGTCGGGGAAGTCGATCGCGTTCTCACAACCCGCTGGGGGCACGACCGTTACCGTGACGGCACTCGAGCTGATGCCCTCTCGCGTCGCGCTGACGAGCGTCGTGCCGTCTTCCTGACCCACCAGCTTGCCGCTGGAGTCGATGGTCACGATGCCTGGCGGCGAGGAATTCCAGGTCGCCAGGTTGGTGCAATTGGTAGACGTATCATCGCTCATCGTACAAGTCGCGGTGAGCTGGCGAGAGGTATTCACCTGCGCCGTGATACCGCTATTCGGCGTCACCAGCACGCCGACGAGTACGGGCGCCGTCACCGTAACGGATATCACGTTGGACGTGATGCCCCCCGAGTTCGCAGAGACGTTCGTTTGCCCCTCGATGTTGGCGCTCGCTGTTCCGTCGGCGCCAATCGTCGCCACGCTGGGATTCGAACTCGCCCAGGTCACGCCAGCCGTGCAATCCGCGGTGACGTCCGTGTACTCGCACTCGGCCGTGAAACTAGTGGCCAGACCGGCTGGGACTTGCGTCGCGTCCGTCGCGGTGATGGCGATGCTGACGAGCTCACCGTTGGTGACGGCGAAGGTGCGCCCCACTGACTGCGTGCTTTCGTCGGGATTGTCGAGAGAGGCCGAAATCGTGGCGGCGCCCACTTGACTCGCGCTGACGACGCCGGCATCCGAAACGGACGCAACATTTTCGGCACTGGACTCCCAGGACACCTCATCGGTGACGTCGACATCAGAGCGACCGTCATCGTAATCACAGCTAGCCGTCCATTCCACGGTGGTACCCGCCGCAGCGCTGGCCGCGCCCGTGAGCCGCAGTGTCGTACAGATGGGTCCGAGATCCACCGTGAGCGTGGTCGGCTCGGATCCCAGCCCGTCGACGATCGCGACGATCTCACTGGTCCCATTGGTGACTGGCACGAACTCACCACTATCCTCGTCCAGTGTCACCACAGTCGTCTTCTCGACGTCGATGCTCGCTTCGTCGGTACACGGCTCGCTGTCGTCGTTGTCGAAATGACAAAGAACCTCGAACGTCGTCGTGTCGTCCAGCGCAGACAGCAAATCCGATGCGAGCACCAGCTCCACTGCGATCAGCTCGGGCTCGGCCGGCACCACGCCGTCCGTCTCGCCCGAGTCCGTGGCGGTGTCAGTCGTACCGACTGGGTCAGTTGGGTCGTCCGTCTGGGTATCGGGCTCCGGCTCCGTCTGGACACCACTATCCGGGTCACTCGGGCCATCGGTGACGACTTCGGGGTCGGTCAGGCCAGTGTCCGTCTCCTCAGCGTCGTCGGTTGCAGGCTCACGAGCAGTATCTCGGCCGGAGTCGGCATCGTCATCGCCTTCCGCGTCCGTCGCCACGTCATCTACCGCTGCGTCTTGACGATCGCTTTCGGGCGAGTCCTCAGCCTCGGCGTCCGTATTCCCGGCTCCGCCGGCGCCATCGGTGGCGAAGACGTGCCCCTCCTGTTCAGAGAAGTCCGGACGCTCGCTCGCACAAGCTAGCTGGAATGCGAGAACAAACCCGATGGAATACAACTTCTTGTGGTTACGCATGAACACCTGCTCTCCCCGGCGTGATCTGGCCGAGAACCATTGTGGTCGAGGACGGGTCCTACCAGACCCGCATCGCCATTCAAAGTGGGCCCTGTCATGGACGAAGAACCTGGTTCAGATAGTCACGCCTTCTCAGTTTCGTTTCAGTCGCAGCGTTCATCTGGAGGGGTGTGGGCGGACGGCCATCGGCGCAATAATTTGTCCGGCCACAACGACAGGTACACGCCATAGCCGTAGTCGCGAGGTTGACCTCGCGCAACTGGGTCATCGTCTTGCGCAACGACGGCCGGCGCCGTGAAGTGCGGCCACTTCACGACTCTTGGAGGCGAATCGGGCGGGCCACGCGCAGTTCGAAGCGTCCACGCCCCGTCGATTCCATGCGGAGGAAGGGGCACTTTTCTTCCAGGCGTTTGCGCAACGTGATCAGGCGCGTCTCCAGGTTGTCTTTCAGTGGCGGAAGACCGAGCCACGGATCGGCGCGCAACTCGCGATTGGTAAACGCCTGACGCCCGTGGCGCTGATGCGCCTGCAAGAGCACCCACAGTACACGTCCGGCCACGCCACGGATCAAGTATTCGTTGTCGATGAAGACACTGTCGTCTTCCGCATGGCGATGAACGACAGCCGGGGGCTCGCTGCTTGCAGTGTCGGTGTCTTCCGATGGACTTGCGACGTCGTGGGAGACGTCGCGCATGCGTGCCATCCCGCTAGCGATGTGATCGGCGACGACACTGACGATCTGTTCGTCCACTCGCGTGAAGGCGGCGGTCCGTGCGCTCTGCAGACACAACACGCCAAGCAGCTCACCGCGTGCCAGCAGGGGCATTGCGAGCTGGCTTTCGGCTCCCGTCAGACCGGGAAGGGGGATTGTCGTCACGGAGCGTCGCCCCTCACCTCCGTCATCGTGGCTTTGCACGGCGTCGGCGAAGGTTCGTTCACGGCTCATGCTGGCCACGCGCACACAGGTGCGTCGCTCTGCCGCCATGCCGATGAGCCCCCTGCCCATTTCTATCTCCGCCCCCACGCCAGAGGGCGAGTAGCCGTGACTTCCCACTGAAAACAGGGTTCTCGCCTGCTCGTCCGCAGCGAGCAGGAAGCTGTGCGAGTACCCCAAGAACGAGTCTAGGCCGCTGAGGGCGCGTTGCACGAGCACGTCCAACTCGAGGCATTTGGAAAGCGATGCAGTGTAGCGGGCGAGTTGGGCCAGACAGTCCAGGGAGGCTCTCGGCAGGTCGGCTTCGATACCGTTTTCGTAGCGCTCACAGCTCGTCACTCGGTAGATCTGAGCACCGAGCAGTCTGCTCTCGTGCATTCCCGTCTGAGACGCGACGGCGGAGACACTGGTTGCCAATCGAGCAAAGACGGGACCAGCCGTTTCGGTTCGCACGAACGCGATCGACAGACGATACTCCGCTGCGGTGCGAGGCTCGATCACGAGCAGGCGGGCCTGGGGGTTTTCTGCCAGGTTCTGCTTCGTCTTGCGAAAGAACTGGTAGGAAAGCGCGATGTGCTCATCGTCCACGCGATGCACGACCGATAGGAACGTGAGATTGGGGGTGCCGTCTCGGGCGCAGCTGCAAAGCGTCGCCGGCACGCCTCCCTCGAAGCATCCGTCGAGGGAGGTCAATGGGACGTCGAACACACCGAAGCTCACAGGGCGCTCCCTGCCCGCGGCCCTGGCGCTTGGTCGAACGCCGCCTGCACGTGAGCCCGAATGACGATGCCGTCGGCGGGGAACCAACCGGAGTAGATAGCCGGCTCCAGTCCCACGCGAGGCATCTCGGCGAGAAATGCGTCGAAGTGCTCGCGTGCCCTTCGCCAGTCGTCCGCGCCAGGCTCGCGAGATCTGCGATAGCTCCCCTTGAGTTGGTAGCAGGTGTAATTGGTGGGGGAAGTGAACGTGAAGGCGACGCCCGGCGCGCGGCTCAGGTTATCGATGGTACTGCGAGCGGCCGGCAAGGGGAGTAGCACCTCGAGCTCCGCCGTTTCGCGATGCCACCGCGGTCCCCAGCCTCGACAGACTTCGGGCGCTAGTTCTGGGCTGGCCGTGCCCACGACGAAGGCAACACCGTGACCCAATACGTCGAGCACGCTCGCATCGAGTCGAAATGGTGCGTCCACGTCTTTCACGGAGGGATGATAGCGGATTGCTGGATCTCGCCAAGGACTAGGAAGATCTTAGGGGCAGACTAGGAAAGAGTTAGGAAACGCCGTGCGCATAGGGAGCTAGTTTGTTCGGGTCCGGTGGCTTTGGGCTGCCAGAACGAAAGGAACTCCGATGCAACAACCCCGTCACGACATCTACACGGCGATCCACAAGGCGCTGCGCATGCGCGTTTTTGAGACCGCGAATCTGCTAGAGCAGTGCGACTTCTCGGATCCTGCGGAGCGCTCCGCCGTGCTGCAGCACGTACGCGAAACGATCGCCTACTTCGAGGAGCACGCTGGGCACGAGGATCGCTTCGTCATCCCTCGCCTGAGGGATGCGAATGAGTCCTTGGCCGAGCGTCTCGAGGCTGCACACCAGCGCCTCGACCAGAGCGCGAGCAACGTGTTGCGACTCGCCCAGGCTTTGCAAGGGGCGGACACCGAGGTGGCCTTGGAACGTTGTTCCGAACTGTGTCACGCGGTGAACGTGTACGCCTCCCAACACCTGGAGCACATGAACGAGGAAGAGACGCTGGCGAACGCTGCATTGTGGCAAGTTCACGACGACGAGCAGCTTCAACAACTCACGGGAACGATCCAAGCAACGATCGCGCCTGAGCGAATGGCACAATGGATGGCACTGATGCTGCCGGCGCTCAACGTGCATGAACGCATCGGTATCATGGGCGCCATGAAAGCCAACGCTCCCCCGGAGGTGTTCGAAAGCATGATGCGCCTCGGGCGCCAGACGGTTGGGCCGCGCTGGCAAGCGGTGCAGGCGGCCTTGGGGCCGGCGCCAAGGGCGTAAACCTACTCCGGTCCACAGAGCTGATGGCGCGCCATCGTACTCAGCGAGAGAAGTTCTGCACGGACCAGATGCTGCCGTCCGGGGTTTCGAAACGTCCGCACGCGACCTTGTTCACCGTTGTGCTGCTCATGTTGATGTAGTGGCCGTGCGCTTGGAAATCCTCGCCGGGCCCTTCATCCCACATCTGTTGGAGGCAGTAGTCGATGATGCCGAATCGCTCGCCATAGTCTGGGCACTCGTTCTGCGAACCACCCCCCGGCTCACAGATCCCATTGCTGATGCCGGCGTGCGCTTCGTCGACCTCGTAGTCGTACTCAGCTTGAGCGTCGGCACAGCTCTCGGCCTCGACCCAACGCTCCAGCGGAGGCAAGCACTGGCACTCCCAGCGCAGCTGGTTGATGCGTGCCACGCAATCTTCATAGAAGTCCCCGGTTTCCTCGAATTCGGGTGCGCAACCTTCGACGGGCAGTTCCAGTGGGCCGTCCTCGCAAGTCTCCGATGTCTGAGCGGGTAGTCCTTCCGATTCGCTCGGGTCGTTGGGACTCGCCGCGTCCATGTCGTTTGGCGCCGGCCCCATCCCACCGACTCCTTCAGCACCTTCGACATCCGTCGTCTCCGGATCCGGGTCACCAGTTGGCGGTTCATCCACGGGGGGATCTGGGTCCACCTCCGGGGTCGGCATGGGCGTGGGCGGCATCTCTGGACCCGGTTCGCCTGTCAGCGGGTCGTCCTCTGTGGCTTGGGCCGTCGGGAGCGGTGCGGTGGAACCCAGACCCGCGCCGTTGACGGGGCTGCCGTTGCCGGCGGCTTGCCCAGCAGAGTCTGCATCGGCGCCGCCCGAGCTTGGAGCTGCGCCGGAGGCCGCACCAGGCATCGAAGGTGTTTGCCCGACCGTGGAAGTGTCGCCGGGTATCACACCCTGCGAGACGCCATCATCCTGTGCGCCACCAGAGGACGCGTTGCAGGCGCTGAGCAACACGGCAATGATTGCGGCATTGATGTCGTGCTTCATTTTCCGATCTCCCTGGTCATGGTCGATCATGGTCGGCGGCCGGAACGTGATCGAAAGAACTTCCGCTTTTGTTACCCCAAGTGAGGTATCCGAAGAAAGTTGTGGCTCAGCGACAAACTCGGCTGGCAGATGGAGTGTCGGTCGACGCTAGGTTGGCTCCGACCCCGCTCCGCGCAGGAGGCGAAACGGAAGGCGGGTGAGTGCGCGGGTTTTCTCGTCGAAGCTGCCACTCGGAACTGCGTCCACGCAAGCGGACGCTGGAAGGCGGCTCAATGCACGACTCCAAATGCCAGACCCAGGAACCCAAATGCACCGAACACGGCGTGGATGACGATGGCGATCGTCGTGTTGCGACGCGCCTGTGCAATAGCCGGCAGAACGAAGAAGATCGGTAGCGCCGCCACGATCAGATCGATGCCCATCGGAAGATGCCAAGTCGCCCACGACAATCCTTGTATCAACCAAGCAAGACGCCCACTCTGCCCTCGCTGACGAGGCAGCAGGTAACCTCGCCAGTACAGTTCTTCACCCATGATGTTGAAGAAGAAGAACGGCAGCCAGGCGATCAACAGCCAACGCTGACCGGGTTGCAAAGGCATATTGCGAAAGAAGAACGGGCGCCCGTCCATACCCAGAAGCGGTAACAAGTGGGTGGCGATCAACCACGAGGCGCCGCACAGGACAACGAACCCGACGACGGCCCAAACGATGTCCGCGGTCGACAACCTCTTCAGACCAAGGCGCCGTGATACGGCCTGCCAACTCTCACCAACTTCCCGACGCGCGAGTAGCAGTGCTGCAAAGAATATCGGAGCCAGCGAGCACACTCCGACGCTCGCAAAGTAGGCGGCCTCGATGGGCACACCGAAGGCCCTCTCGCACCAGGGGATGAGCACGAGGCAGGCCAAGGCGTTGAGCGCGGTGGGCCCCGCCACCAACAAGGAGAGCTCTCGCGGTGACGTGGGCGGCGCAGTCAACGACGACGTAGCACGGTTGGGTGTTTTCATAGCAAGGAGTATTGGTTACGTTTCTCGGACGCCTACTCGGATTCACGATGCCCCAAGGCAAGCGACCCAGAGCCGTTTCGCAACGGCGAAAAGCCACACAAGAGCGCTCGCTGGATACAGTGGCCGTCATCCTGGAAGGAGCTGCTCGGGTTTTCGACCGCGAGGGTTACACTGCCACGACCAACCGTATCGCGAAGGAGGCTGGCGTCGGCATCGGGTCCGTCTACGAGTACTTTCCGAACAAAGATGCACTACTGCTCGCGTTGGGCCAGAAGCACCTCGATGACGTCGCGGCAACGCTGGCACCCTGGCTCGATCCTGCGCCAGCTCTGGAACCGGAGCCACTGCTCCGCGGGTTGTTGCAGACAATTCTAGAACTGCACCGCAAGCATCCGCGTATGCACGACACGCTCTCCCAAGTTGCAGCTTTGGAGCCTCGGCTTGGCGAACGAGCCCAAGCACTGGAAGCTGCAGCAGTGAACGCCCTAGCCCAAGCCCTCGAGTCCCGCTTGGGCTCGAGCAAGGCCTGGTTGCGAGCGCGAATCGCGATCTCCACCGTCGGGCACCTGACCCACGCCCTGATCGTTCCCGAGCAGGACCCTGAGTTGTCGAGACAGCTCGAGCAAGAGTGTGAACGACTGTGTTTGTCGCTCTTGAAGGTATGAACCCGCGCGAGAGGTGCGTCGGCTGCGAGGTCCTGGCGCCCAAGCGGAGTCTGCCGCCACCATCCGACCGCCTGCAGCGGCGTCAGCCGACGACCTGGAATAGCCCCCGCCGCACCGCGCGGGCGCGAAGACTCACGGCCGGCTCAGCGTTGCGTCGAGGGTCGAAAGCACGGTCGTCAGGTTGCAGGCAATGCCGACTTCGCCCAGCGCAGGATCTGTGCCCCCCGCGCAGTGAAGACCGACGCCGGTGGTGCTGCCTGCGAGGTAGTACACGGCTCCCGAGTCACCAGCAGCGCAAAGGTCCGGCTTGGTTGGGTCGTCATGGTGCGGAACGACTCGGAAGCCCTGCACGCCGCTGGGCAAGTCGGGGTAGAAGTAAGTCCCCGTTCCTTCGATCCTTCCGTGCGTCGTGAACGTGGTTCGCCCCACCTTGGTGACACGCTGGCCGCGGCGGGGGTCTTCGGCGCTGTCGATGACGACCCGGGTATCGAACAGGGCCCGGTCGAAGCGTCGAGCGTTGCTCAGCCGAGCCAACGCGGCGTCGCCCCAAAGACCGGGCGCTGGCGCATGGAAGAGCTTCGCCACTACGTCGTTGCTGAGCTTGCCGTTGTCGAGACGTGACGGCTGAATGATGGGGTCGCCCTCTTCGAAATGCGGGCCAGCCAAGACATGCGACGAACTCAGGAGGCAGGGGGCGCCGCTCTTTCTGTCGAACACGATGAGCCCGATCGTGCCCGCTTTGGCTTTGGGGTTTCCAACGCTGATGCCAGGTCGAATTGGGTCGAAACGACCCGACGGCAAGAACGGAGTGCTCTGCCGGGTGTACGTTGCCTCGATCACGTCGGAAGGTACCCCGAGGAAGTCCTCTGGGATGCGTTCTGAACGGCTGAGTTGCTTCTTGTCCGCGATCTTCTTGCGAACGTGGACGCGAATCACTTGTTGGCGACCCTTCTTCTTTCCGCGTTTGTAGCCGGGACCGATGTCGATGCCCGTAACGTCCGGACGTGCCGCCAGCAGCGCCACCGCATAGGCGTAGGCTTCCGCGAGGGTGGCGCGCTTCTTCGTGCGTTGGGTCATCGGTGAGCCAGCTCCAAGATGGTGACGTCGACGGCGACGAAGGCTCCGAGGTGCCACACGGAGCGCGGTCCATCGGACGTCTCCCGCAGCGCCGGCACCCAGTCTCCCCCGGCGCCCAGCACGAACGGCGCCTTGAACGGAGCCCATACCACGTAACCGCCCGGACTGAACAGCTGAGGCCAGGAGATGTCGGGTTCGGCTTCGACCTGCGTCAAATTGGGATCCTCTTCATCCGCGAGATGGACGCTGGCGACGTTGCCAACGTCGATGGCTTGAGCGAACACGCCGAGCCTGCCCCAGGAGCCGACGGTGAACGACAAGTCGAGCCCCACAGCGAGGATGGGGGCGAGAGCAGTGCCGGCGGGCGCGCTACCGCGAACCTCCTCGCGTGCGTATTTCGCTCCCGCGTAGCCTTGTAGGCTGAAGGTTAGTGTGTCTTGGAACTTACGGCGCCAGCTCCCTATCGGTTGAGAAACGCGGTTCAGAACGCCTTGCACCTCGCCGCTGGATTCTGCCGCGGCAATGTCGGCCGCCAAGCTCAGCGCGAGGCTGAAGCGCCCGTCTTTCTTGCCGCCTGCTTCGACCTCTGCCTTCGAGCTGACAGCCATGCCTTTGGCCTCGGGCGCTGCTACACCGCTGGCGCTGCCTTCCTGCGTGGTTTCCGTCTTTGGTCCTTTGAACAGTAGCACCGGTGCCAGGTGTTTCGAGGTAGTGACGCTCGAGACGAGCGTCACCCAGTCGTGATTCAGCACCGCGGTCGCGAGGACCGTCAGCTCGCCCAAGTAGGCGCGGGGACTCTCGGCCAACATCCCTTCCAGAAGATCCGCGGCGAGCTCCGTCGCCTGCTTGCGATACGCGCGGGCCTCTTCAAGCGTGGACGCCTGCTTCACCTTGTCGATGGCGACGTTGAGGGCACTGAACTGCTGTCGGTCGGGCAAGTTCTTGGCCACGCCCGCCCACGTGCCCTTGCACTCGGTGCGAGCGGACAACGTGGAGTAGGCCTTCAGGCCTTCCACCTCTGGCGTTCCGTCGTCGGAAACCGTGAACAAATCGCCCAACGTGCGACCAGCACGCATGGCCTGCAAGAAGGACACACCCACGTCGATCGCACAGAGCGTTTTGGCGGTCGCCTCGAGCCGTGCCAGCGTGTTGGCATTCTCGCCATGCTCCGGCTTGCGTGCTTCTTCGACTCTGTCGAACGCCGTCTCGAGAAGCTGTTGCGGCAGGTTGACCAAGTCCTCTTCGACTGTTCGCTTGAGCAGACCCAGGCCCACCGGGTTTGCCCCTTCGTCTTGCTCTTCGAGGAGCTCGCACGTCTTGGGCAAGATCCTCTTCGTGTCCGACTCGCAGATCCGGGAGAAGAGCTCGACCGTCGCGAAGGCACTGACTTCCTGCTCGGCGCGTTGAGCGAGGAAGCTGCCCACGCCTTGAGCGAACGCGGTGGCACTCAGCCCCTGTTCTTCTACGCCATGCAGTTCGAGGGCCTCTTCGGTTTCAGTCTCCGCTGGGCACGTCGGGCTTGGCGCCGCCGCGTCTCCCGACCCTGTTGCGTCAGCAGGCTCTTTCGTCTCTCCTGCCGGACCGCCTGCCGGGGCCGCTGGTGGCGGCGGCGTTGCCGTGCTCGCGGCTGCGGGCTTCGCCGGTAGCTTGCCGGCGGGAGCCGGTGAGGGCTCTGGCGCTGCCGCCGTGGACGACGCCATGAGAATCAGTAGCGGGACGCTACGAATGATCTTGTTCGCTCTGCTCATGATGGTGGCCTTCCTCCGTTCACCAATCCCGACGGGCCTTTCGGCGGGAAGAACGAGTGCAACCATCACCGAAGTCGCAAGCGTTCGCAACTCCCGTTCGACGAACGGCACTGGCTTGGGTGCTATC
Organism: Polyangiaceae bacterium; assembly: GCA_050301735.1. Classification (GTDB taxonomy): domain Bacteria; phylum Myxococcota_A; class Polyangia; order Polyangiales; family Polyangiaceae; genus SZUA-265. Next base: position 13,689 of record JBNKZR010000011.1, read on the forward strand.
GTTGGCTGCTTTGGGTTAGTTGGGCACCGTGAACACCACCTCCAAGCACGGCGTAGGGATCGCGCCGTCTACCTGGCGCAGGGTGGCGCATAGGAAGATCCAGTGGCTCCCCAATTAGCTGCAAAAAGATGGACGTGGCACGAACTCCCGAACACGATGGCGAGCATGTACGATTGTCCGACGAACGAACGTGCTGGGCGGTTGGTCCCTTCCGCTGTTGGCGTCGCGATCGCGTTGATGATTTGCGCGTGCACGCGTCCGAGGCCCGAGCCGCAACCCGCGCCAGCGCAGCCCGAGACGAGCATTTCGGCCCAACCCCCGCGCGCCCCCTCAGCGCGGCCAGAGCCTGCACCAGAACGCTCTGCTCCTCGCGATCGGCCCGCCACGATGCTCAGCAAGCCCGCCGCCCTCGTGCCGGACGCGGGCAGCCCTGAGCGTGTCGAGCCGGTCCCGCCACTGTTGGACGCTGCGGGTCAACCGTTGCCGCAGACAGACGAGCGACCGAGCGACGACAGCCCGTCCTTTCGACGACGACTCGAACTGTTGGTCGACGCGATCGCCGAGGACGATCCCGAGCTGGCCGCGCCCGCGTTCTTCCCGCGCATTGCGTACGCTCAGGTCAAGGCCATCAAGAAGCCCGAACAAGACTGGCAGCGGCGTCTGGTTCGAGCCTATGAGCGCAGCATTCATCGTTATCATGGCGCGCTAGGCAAGTCGGCGAAGGGCTTGCGTTTCGTCGGCCTAGAGATCGACCCATCGCGAGTCAAGCTCATGGCGCCGCATTCGGAAGGCAACCGCCTGCCCTACTACCGGGCGTTGCACGCTCGTCTGTTGGTCGAAAAAGCAGACGGAAGCCGCACTCACTTCGACGTCACGTCACTGATCTCGTGGCGGGGTGAATGGTACGTCGTGCACCTGCACGGCTTCGACTGAGCCAGGGAGAACCCGCTCAGGGTAGCGGCAAGCCACCGAAACGAACCGGCAAGGCATCGAGCGAGGGCTCGGGCACCCCACCGCCGAGAAGTGTTCCGAGTGCGAAACTCGTCACATAGAGCTCGGAGCGACCAAAACCGTCGGAGGAAAAGGCCACGCTGGAGGGGCCATCGAAGACTCCACCTTGGGCGACGATGGTGACGTTACCCCAGCGACTGACACGTGCCACGGAGTTCTGGGCGTTCACCGCGACGTAGAGCCGTCCTATGGCGTCGAAGGCGATACCGTCTGCTCCGACGAGAAGTGGATCGGAGGCGAACACGTGCAAACGCCCGGCGCTTCCGTCGCGACGAATACGCACTCGATAGATCTCCCCCATGTCGGTGTTGGCGATGTAGAGATGCTTGTCCCGGCGGTCCAATGCGATGCCGTTGGCGCCGAAGGGCACCCCGACGATCGGACCTGAAGGATCGCCAGATAGGTTGGCATCATCGAGCCACGTCGACACGACTCCGGAGGCTGAGATTTCGTAGATGGCGCCGAGCACGGGGTCGGTGACGAAGAGATTCTCGTCATCGTCGATTGCGATGTCGTTCGGGAATCCGTACGGATCGAGGCTAGCATACAGCGACGTCTCTCCCGAGGGGGTGACTCTCCAAACGTGGGCAGCGTCGAGCATCGGATCCAGTGCGGCCGTGCAAGCGTAGATGGTTCCGTCCGCGGCGATCTTCACGCCGATGGACGAAGCTCCTTCTGGGACCGGCAGGGTAGCAAGCGGGACGAGCGTCTGCGAGCCGTCAGTGATGAACTTCCACAGCGTGTGCTGCGGTGCCATCGAAAGGACGAGATCCCCGTTCGCGTCGCGAGCCACGGATTCTGGCAATAGCCCTTGCGCGGGATCGAACTCGCTCACCACCGTCACATTCGCCGCCGCTTGACTGACGTGAGTGACCGCGAGCAGAGCGGAAAGCGTGATTATCTTGCCAAACGTTTTCACCGACATCTTGCAAACTCCCTCGTTGTTGCTGCGGCACGACAATTGCTGCAGACGAGCGGAGCGTACGCCAAACGTCACGATGACAGAAGGGCCTCAATACCGATGCGCCACCAGATCAGCACCGAGCAACAGTAGGGTTCGAATACAGCGAGCTCCCAGCAAGAATTGCCGGTCCGCGCACGACGCACGAGACCAGTTCACTAGTCACGGTTGGCTAGGTGAGAGGGCAACCACGAGCAGTCCGCGTCGGGACCGACGACGATGGGTTCGTCATGAGCTCCCGGTTCAGACTGTCAGACATCGTGCCCCGCTGCGAGCGGTGGCCGCAACGCCGGCGGGGCGCCGCTAGCTGCAATCGTCAAGTGCCGCTTGGCTTCCTCAGCCAACGGCCCACCAATGTGCTCCCCTAGATTGCGGTAGACCTCGAACTGCTCCTCATCGAAGAACTGGTCTGCTGTCGACTCGTGAGGAAACGCCGAGTGCTCGCGCCGGTAGGCAGTCACGAACGGCTCTTCGTCACCTGTCACCGAAGCCTTGATGTAGAGCAACTGCCCAATGCGCTCGCGTCCTTCGTGATCTCGCCCGTAGTCGATCGTCCCCCACACCGCATGCACTTGAGAGTGCTGTTCCTCTGGTGGCCCATCGCCGGTGGGTACCAACGGCTCGACATCGATGTCGATGTCGACACCCAAGTCTATCTTCGCGTAACGCTGCAGGGTCATCAGGCCGTGAAAGCGGTATTCTCGGTCCTCTTCCCCGTCGATCGCGATGATCAGCGCGCAACGGCGACGCAGCAGCTCGAACACGCCCAGATTCTCCAGATGACCGCCATCGGAGAGATTGACGTACGGAGCCCGTTCATGGAGCCAACTGAACCCTTCTCGCAACAGATACAGCAATCCTGGACAGCTCAACGCATACGAACGTTTTCGGAAACGGAGATCTGGGTTCGGTAGCCAGTAGCTCAGCCGGATGTTCAGCAGCGCCATGATCAGTGTCAGTCGACTCGACGTGAGTGTGCCCATGTTCGGCGCCGCAGCCGCGCCGGAGATGGCCATGGCCGTACCGAGGTCCAAGTGACGGTCCCGACGTTCGAGCCACGGTGTCGGACAGTATCCGGTATGTTCGCTGCCGGAATGCCGCTTACTCAACAAGAAGAATCCCGCTTGGCGCCCCCGTTGCCGTGCCTCGGGGTCCGACTGTAGGTTGAGCGCCGTATTGATCAGGTGGTACGGCGCCGAACTACCCGGTGGATTCAACTCGGACAGCTTGACCTTATCGTTAGCCCGAAGTTCCCCGTCATCGTCGAGGCGAAACAAATACAAGCGACTCAGCCTGTCCCGGTAGAAGGAGTGCAACGACGTACGGTTGACGTCGAAAAACAGGACCAAGTACAGCAGCAGAGCGATCCCAATGCCGAAGAACGTGAAATCGGACAGCAAGACAGCCTCGCTTGGTTCACCCCAAAGACGCAGTTTGGCACCACGGATCTCCAGCTTCTGACCCAGGTCGACGACCTGAACGTAGCCCGAACCCTCGAGCTTCTCACCAGACCACCCGCACGCTTCCTCGGGTGATGAGCTGGAGTGCTGGTTCAACTGCACGACCCATGTCGTGTCGGCGGCACCCGTGCACTTGGCGACGCGAGCGAGGTCGAGCGGCGCGCTGGCATCAGCTCGATAGATGACGTCGCTTCGTGCTAGCACTCCGTTGCCGGCGTCGCTTTTCCATGCTTCCCACTCCTTGGCGCGCTGTTCGGGTGTCACGGGGACCAGCGTGCCGTGCGCGCAATCCTCGAGGGGACAGATCCCCTTTCTGGCCAGCGCCGTCGTGAAATCCCGCCAATTTTGCCACTCAGCCTGGCAGTCTTCCGCGGTCGCACTGCACAGGGCACCCTCAGCTCGGCGATCCAGCAGCCCAGCAAAGTCCTTCGAGATGAACGGAGAGTCGATCTGAGCCACACACAGCAGTAGGTACGCGCCAAACAGCCCAGCCACCCCGACGACCCCGAGCGAATAGAATAGAACGCGCGCAGCAATCCGCGCCACATCGCCCACCACTTTGGCCAACGCCGCGACGTTGGCCCCCACCAACGCCAACGCGATACCTTGCAACTCCAAATGCCACCTACCGACGCGGTGATAGTAGCCCTCCAATCCGTCGGGACCGTGCCACGGCAGCTCGATGGCCCCCTGCACCAAAAATAGCGCAGGCACGCCGACGAGCGTCAGCAGAGAGAAGCCAAAGGCTGCACTCATCGCCATCTCCAAACGATTGCGTCCCCTCCAGCCGATGCGACCTGCCAGCAGACGCGTCAGCAATGGGAACGCAACGATGAACGCCAAGAAGGGCACCAAGCCCCAGGCGATCGGAGTCTTTTCGAACGTGAGTCCGCTGCTGGTCAAGCCGGCAATGTCGAAGAAGCGCTGCTCGTAGAGGAACTCGGTGAGAAATACGGCGCAGATCAAGAACGGCGTCAACGCCAACGCGTTCAGCAACAACCCGCGCAACAGCAGCATGGGGAGGCGCAGGCTGGCCAACGGCCCACCCGAGTTGAGGTAGTTGCTTCCATTGCGCAAGTGCTGAAGAGCAACCGGTTCCTTCTCGCCAACACGTTTTCTGACTGAAAACTCCTCTGTCGCGCAGCGCTTGGCGGAACCCAGCGATGAACTGAGCATCGCACCGGTGTAACCGCCGCCGGAGACCGTCGAGAGATAGTCGACATAGCGGAACACGCCTGCACGCTCCAACGCCTGAACGACTCCGAGACTGAACGTGGCGGAACGGATCCCTCCGCCAGAGATTGCAAGGCCGACGAGCCCGAGTTTGGGGTCGGGACAGAGCGGTGCCTCTTCTGGCTCGGCCAAAACGTCCGCATCCAGCCCCGCATTGCGCCTGCGTTTGGAGATCTCTTCGATCTCGTCCGCGAAGACGTCACGGGGGCAGGTGGTTGCCGCCGTCCCGTCGTCATTTCGGCTGGGTCGCAAGATGCTCTCCTGACGCCTGTTGCCGTCGCCCTGCTCGTCTCTAGTTTCATCCTGTGTCGTCATCTCCCAATCCTCCCTGCCGCAAGTGCCGTGTGCGTTCCGTTCACCATCGACGTCGTGCGGAGCGCCGCCCGACCTCGATCGCTGCCACGTCCCGTTCGCTCTCGATCAGGATCTTCCATTCGTCACGTCTCGGATTACCGAAGAAGAAGTACGCGCCGATTGACGCTTCAGGCGCGTGCCGCAAGCGCAGCCCGACGTCACTTTCAGGGCGCAGAAAACGGTCGGCGATCACCGTTTCGTCGTGTTTGACGGCGAGCCCCACCAAGCTATCGTACTGCTCGATTTCGAACGCAGCCGGTTCCACTTCTCGGACGAGCATGCGCAGGCTCCGACCATCGTTAGCCAACTGACTGGTGCTAATCCAAAGCAGGATATCCAACTGCGGTTCGGTCGCAACGTCGACCGCAGATGTTCCCTCTTTGGCGCAGCCCCCGAGCAACGACGTCGCGACGATGATCGCTTTGACCCTCCAGCGCCTCATGACTCCGACTCCTTGGGATACGCGGTGCTCGAGACATCCCGGAACAGCTTCCAGACGTCGTCGTGCAACTCGAATTCGACCGTGGCATCGGGCTCCCACGCCTTCCAGCGCAGGAAGCCATCTGGCGCCAGTCCCCCTTCGAGCAGACGCAGGAAGCTCCATTGCCCTTCCTCGGACGCCAACGTATTGCGGTCCTCCACGCGACTGGCAAACTCGTCCAGCACTTCGACACTGAGCTTGGAGTACGACGGCTTCCACCACTCGACGTCGACGGTTCGCATGGCTGCCGCTTGGTTGAAGGACTGCAGTTCGCTGCCCGCGAGGGCCAAGTGCGCCAACGCGATGAGCGGCTCCCCTCTCATGCCCGACGGAAGATCGTAGGGAGTGACCCGAATCGCCAGTGGCTGGCGTTTACCTTCGACATCCCACAGCGCGCTCGTCAACCGCTCGGCAGCGCGCAGAAAGTCGAGCAACCCCTTGGGCTCGGGCAAACCATCACGCATGGCCCAGGCGCGGCGAACGTCGCTCGCACGACTGGGGCCCGAGACCACGACCGGCGAAAACACCTCGTCCACGACCGCCCACAGGCGACCTTTGGGACCGTACTCTTCTTCCAGTTCGATGACGTTGACGGCCTGATCGTTGGGCACCGCCTTGAACGGGTATCGCTGAAGGAGCGTGGCAGCGGGTTCGATGAGCGCATCTCTCCACAGCGCTCGAATTTCGCCCATCGCCGCCGCGCGGAGTCGAACCAAGGGCGCCCGAAATGGCTGCCCCTGTGACCCGGCGATGTTCTGGGAACGCAGCCATCGGTCGACCGCGGCCAAGCCCGTCGAGGCGTCCTTCTGCGGGGCGAGAGCGTTCAGTGCGCGCGCCAGGCGTTGCTCGACAGCGGGCTTGCCGGCTTCTTCCGGGGCTACAGGGACAGGCAGCGCTTCCAGGAGCAGCTTCGAGTACTCTTGTAGTGCCTTGCTTTCGACGGCCTGCGTAATGCTACCGAAACCAGCCAAACCGTTGCGCAGTTCCGGCGCGTCGATGCCATCGAGCGGCAGCTTCGAGTGTGTCGCTACCATCGCCATGAAGCGCGCAAACCAGGACTCTTCCGCCGCAACGGACTCCAGCGCCGACTCCGCAGCGCGCAGCGTCGTCGGGTAGTATCGAAACGACGAGAAGTAGCAACCCAACTCCTTGGTGTAGCTGCGTCCGTAAGCTGCCAGGTTCTGGCGAATCAGCTCGTCGAGCGTACGCCTGTCGTCGGCGCTGATCGGCGCTTGCTCCAAGCGCTCGGAGATACCGATGAGCGTCGGCGCGACGTACTTCTCGAAAGCGTCCTTCGTGTACCAGCCCGGCAACGTGGCGGCCGGACCATATCCGCGGCTGGTCGGACCGCTCACCGCAAACTCGGACAAGGCAGCTACGCGGTAAGCCTCAGCCGCCGCGTTACCATCCAGAGGAAAGAACCCGGCTCCGGCAGGCTGCGCCCGCGAATTGGCGCAAGCGCTCTCGAACGACCGCCGATCGCCGACACGCCTTCTCTGCTGTTCGAACGCCGCAACGCGCACGTGTGCCAACGTCCGCGTCATGGCGCTGTCGAAGGCTTCCTTGTCGATCGTGACTTCAGGACTCAGCAGTATCTTGACGCTCGAGGGTGCTGGTTGCGCGGCCTCATCACTGGCGGAGGCCTGGACTGCAGGTGATGCTGCGTCCGTGGTTGGCTCAACAGCCTGCGTCGCCACCAGGTCGACCAGCTCCTTCAGCGTGCCAGGCGTCGGCAAACGCGACAGCTCTGGGCCCTGATCGAGCCAACTCTTGAGCAGAGTGAGCGCCTCGAGATTGACGGCGATGAACTCCAGTTCCGAATCGAGCTTCTGGGCTGCGTTCACTTCCGCCTCGTCATCGCCCGTGACCGTTTCCCCCGCTAAGAGCTTTGCTGCTCGCTGCAGGACGCGAATTTCGTCGCGGTCGCGCGGCAGTTCGCCCAAGATCGCGCTGTCGCGAGCAGCCGACAGCATGTTCACGTCAAAGATGCCGTCTCGAACCGCATCCGCGATGTCGACGATCAGCTGTCTCCAACGGCTGAGGCTAGCGGTCGTCTGCGCCAGCGGCGGTGGTTTCGCTACGGCAGCCGCAACCCGCGAGTGTGCAACGACGAAGCTGTCGACCAGCGACGCGGGCATGCCCAATCTCTGCCGCACCAGCTCGCCGTTGCCATGCACCAACTCGCCGAAGTCGTTGTCTTCCGTCGCACGGTCCAAGGTTGCCGCTAGTACCCGGCGCGACAGACTTCTCGTGGGTTCGAGAGCCGGCGTGATGTAAACGCGGCGTGTCGTTTCGACAAAGCGTTGAGCTGCCTGTTCACGTCGAGGAATGAACGCCCATGGCAGCGGCCAAAAGCGCAAACGGCTCACCGCGTTGCCGGAACGCACTGCGAGCCGGTTCGTCTCCGACGGCACGACAGGAGTCCGAAGCGCCCACGAGGGCAATTCCGACGCTGCGTCCTGCTTGCCCTCGTCGTTCCGAGGCGCGCTTTCGTCGCCCGAGTTTGCCGCACCTCCGCCACTTGGGACGGGCGCGGGATCACTTTCGCGGCCCGTCTTCGCGCCAGGGCCAGACAGTGTTGCTTCTGGAGCACCGCTGACGGGAGCGTCTCGGTACTCGGCGCCAACTGCGTCGACCCAGCCGATCCACAAACTGTGCACGATGAACAGTGCCGTGATCGCAGCGCAGCCAACCGCCGAACGGATCGCCGTTTGCACAGTCAACACCCTTTGTCGAAGGACGCGAGCATGCTTCAAACTGGGAGCCGTCAACGCAAATGGGTTGTGAGGGAAAGCAGCTCCTCCTGCGTCCACCAAGCACACTCCACACAACTCGCGCGTCGTGTGGCGCTCGAGGGCATCCCTCAGCGGAACCGTCAACGCTCGCAGCGCCTGCAGCCGCGATGGCATCTCACGGACGAGACGCACGGCAGACTCGAATTGATCGGGGGCCTCGCTGAGAAGTCCCCCCAAGTGTGACTCGATGTCGTTGAACTCGAACTCCAGGCGCTCCGGGTCGTCGAGCGCTTCGAGGGGCAGCGCAGCGACGCGGGTGCGGTGCCATGCCCTGCGCAACCAGGGATACCCAGCCTCGGTATCGAGCTGCGTGATACACAAGCGCACACCAACGCTACGACCGCGCTTCGCAAAGAGCGGGAGCTTAGCGGCCAAAACCCTGCTCCAGCCCGCCAGTTGGCTGCTCGCTCCGGGCCCCAGTTGGCGGTAGTCGATCCCGAGCACCAACAACACGATGCCGCTCGGAACACGACGGGCCAGCTTCGACAGCGCGCGCTCCGCGACCCGCGCGTCGCTTCGAAACAATTCGTCCGACAATTGGAGCACCAAGCAGTGCTCGCCCCGGTAAGCCCTCAGGTGGCGCGTCCCGCCTTCCGACGCACTGGGTGCCCCACCCGCAAAGCGCTCCAGAGCGAGAGCCGGGGTGAACGCGGCCTCGCCGACGGCAATCACCGCCGGCCCGAAACGTTCCTCCGCGTTCAAGTCAGACGCGACTGGACGCCAGGCGTTCATCAACTCCGCTTCGATCGGCTGACCGCCGAAGTCCGAATCGCGCCTCGGACCCGAGGCTGCCCCCGCTCCTTGCTTGTCGGCGCTCGCATCGCCCGGCGCCTTGGCAGGCGAGCGTCGCCACAGATATATGCCCACGACGATACTCACGAGCAGCAAGAAGAGTAGGAGCACGAGCAGCCAGATCATTTGCCGTCCGCCCTCCACATGTCGTGGCGCTCGTGCGCATTCATCAGAACGCTATCCAGATTGCGAATCGCCTCCCATGCGTCCAAGGCATCGTCTTCGAAGCTTGCAGCGAGTTCACTGACGTAGTGCCTCACCGGCCGCGCCTGACCCACTACTTCGCGCAGCGTGCACGACGGCGCCGAGCTGTGACGTTCCAGCTGACCACGAACTGCAGCGTCGACACAGCTCTTCAGCCACCGGAGCGCCTCGTGGGACGTTGGGCGCGGCTCCAGCAGTGGCGCCAGGTCCACGCGCGCTGACGCAGCACAGCTCGCGACGGGACGAAAGGCATCCGCCTCAGAGGAAGCCGCAGGCACACCGCCAGCGTCTCTCTTGCGGATGCGCTCGAGCACCAGCTGAGGGACCGGCGCCAACGTCGGACGGGGTGAACTATTCATCCTGGCCCCGCATGACTGATCCACACACACAGACCATAGAAAGCAGTCACCGACAGCCCACCAACGATTCCCCACAGATACCTGTTCACGCGAACCCGTGGCGGTGGGGGCGCCTCGATGACGGTCTCAATTTCCCGAGGTCGGCGGAGCTTGCGCTTGTACTCTTCGAGCTTCACCGGTTGCCCGGCGTACAGGCCTTCAAAGCCTTGTTCCAGAATGAACAGGGCGAGCTCAGCCAATGCTTCGTTCATGTCGAGGGCAACGCCCGAACGCGACAGCGGTGGGGGCGCGGCGAGTCGCGACGTCAGAGGCTCGATCTCGCGAAAAAACCGCCGCCCACCTTCCAGTAGAACCGCGTCAGACGGTCCAACCGGTAGCCAGTCGCCACAGTCTTCGACGGGTAACCGGCTCCTGACGCGCTCATTGACCCAATAGGCCACCAGTCGCAGCGCTTGCCCGTAGTAGCGGACATCGCTCGCGAGGCCGGCATCCGCACGAGTGAAGTGAGGCTCCAGGGCGCTCGCGATGCAACGTTCGACACTACTTCTGACCTCGACGTGAAGCTCGGCCAGCACCAGGCCGACCGTGGGCGTTGTGGTCGGCGACACGTCTGCTTCACGCTGGCGCAAGCGCATCGCGGCCGCCGTCACGCTGGCATCCACCGAATCACGCAGCTCGAACAGTGCGGACCACAACCGACTACTCACCCCGTCGCCTCCACCAACTGCCGTCGCTCACTTTCACTCAGTCGCATCGTGAGCTCGACGGGATTGTCTCCCCAAGCACTCAATGCGATCTGCAATTGCTGCCGGAAGTCCTCGAAGAGCGGCAGCAGGTCCAAGGACACCGTCCGCACCTCGACGCTGATGCGCCGGTGGACGGCCCCGGTCTTTGCCTCGACGTAGTCGCTAAACGTCATGCTACCCAGCGCTCCGATCAGCAGATCCCAAGGAGTGTCGGTCCACGCGCACAACAACCGTGCAACCTTCAGCACGTCCTCGCGCTGCGGGCGGTGGCGTGCCTGTAGTGCCAAAAGCTCTGCAATCTTCTCAGGCGAATCTTCTATCGGGCTCGGAGTGTAGGCCGCCATCTTCGGCAGTTGTTTCCACTCGATGCCTTTCGTTGCCAACCGCCAGGGCCGTATCTTGACTCGCCCCATCGCGCCGAGGTCCAGCCCCGGTTGGGTCCAGACGCCGTCGACGCGGACGGCTCTCGGCGCACCCAGCGAACCACCTCGGCCCAGTTCCAGGTGAGAGCGCTCTCGACCGTCCTCGCACAAGCGCCGTGCGAGACGATAGTTCACCCCCGCATCGCCCAGCGCCGAGGGCAACAACACGACCTCACCGCCGCGTGTGAACTCGACGACCTTCTCGACTTCGAGCAGCTCGAAAGGAAACCAACTTCTACTGGCGTCATCCGCCAATTCGGCAGGCGGCATGAGGGGGTGATAGCGCCGTGTTCCATCGTCCTTGATGGGCATGGCCGGCGCGCGCAGGGCATTTTCCACCGGCAAGACATTCGTCCGAAAACAGCTGGGGTCCAACGCCCCCACGCCGCTATCCCCGCGCAACTCGAACGCGAGCCACAGACGTGTCGCATCTACGGCCTGCCCGCGGATGTCGACGTTGATGAACAGGTCTCGCTCCGGCAGCTGAAAGTGCTGCCGGACCCCTTCGAGCACCGATGGCGCGCGGTCGACTTCGAACGCGTCGTCGAATTCGGGTGGCACCGGGCGGCGAGCTCCGAAACTCACAGGGCTCAGCCGACGACACTCGTGGAGCTTGTCGACGTTGACGGCCGACCGCTGCCGAACGCCACCAGTGCCGCTTGCGGCCAGACGCACGGATCGACAGTTGGAGGCGATTTCGCCGTGCAGTTGCAAAGACCGCGACAAGTCCCCCAGGACATCGACGTACAAGCTCACCGAGTCCAACTCCGCAAACCCAACCGTGGCGTGCACACCGACGCACAGCCATTTCGTCCCCGCACGCTGTTCGACGAAGACGTCGCACACGGTCAGCGGTGCGATGATGGCGGAGACCTCCGATGCCAACTGCACACTCGGAACGTGTGGGTCGCTGCCGTGCGGCTTGACCACGAATGGCGTGCCCTGCGGCACTCGGACCGGGGTGCTCGCCTCCCCTGAGTGAACGGCCTGTACGAGCGCGCGAGCAGCCAACGGGCGCGACAGGAAGTCAAGATGTTCGGCGACTAGGGCGCGCGTCGCGTCCAAGGCGCCGCGCCTTGCCATCTGCTCCGTGCGTGCTGCGAAGTACGCGACTGCCTCGAGCACTCGACGCACCTCTGGATCGGCCGAGTCGACGTCCCTGCTGTCCGCCGCGTGACGGTGCAGGAAGCCATCCAGAAGGGCGAGTTCCTCCAGATACCGATCCCGAAATACGCTCGTTATCCTCATTACGCTTCAACCCAACATGACTTGCGGTGCAGACAGGCTCACGATGGAACCCTTCACGGTTGCCGCACCACTGGCCTCTGCAGAAAGAACCCCCTTCGCTTTCACAGACACGGTCGTTCCCGCGTACTCCGCGGTCAACCCATCGACGCTCACCTGCTGCGTGCCCGAGACGGCCATCGTCGTCTTGGCGACGTAGGACGACGCCATCTTCGACGTGCAGTTGATCTCATCGGCGTCGACGCTGAACTTCTTGCAGGCAATCGCGACCGAGTCAGCCTTCTGCGTCACGGTGCTCGTGCCCCCGGCCCCCTTCACCGTGGAAATGATGGCGTCCTTGGATAGGAAGAGCGTTTGGGTCGCGCCCGCTGCTGGATCCTCGACTTCCACGGTGATGCCGTTCGTCTTGTCGAGCGTGATGGTGCACTTGAGGACGCTCATCGTCACTACCTCAACCTGACTGTTCCTCAACACCGATCACGAGTTTGCCTTCACTCATGGTCATGTTGATGTGGTCGTCCCCGTTCCTGCGTAGCACCGTGAACACCGGCTGCTCGGAGTCGTACACGTGACTCACTTTCGTGATGCTCTCGGGATTCTTCCCGAACACCATCTGTTCGCCTTGACCGTCTCGAGGCAGTGCCGCTTCCTCGCGCCAGCTCAACGTCCGAACATGCCACGCGTCGTGGACCCCGAGGGCCACCAAGATGCGTTCGTTCCGGTGGCAGGGGCGATAGGTTCCGGATGAGTCGAAGGTCGGTTCGAACGGGATCGCAACGTCTTGCTCGAACATTGGGAGCTTGACGCGCACCTGCTCTCCAGCCGTTTCTTGGTCGCTAACCTGATCCCATGTCTTGTCGGCACTGGCACCAATCTCGCTGAGCACCAGGCCTTCCACGTAGGCAGGGTATTGCGGCACGGAGAAATCGCCTTCGACCGATTGCAGATCCGTGCTCTTCCGCAGTGTCGTCGCCAGCTCCATCTTTAGACCAACGGAGGGACTGCCGTGTTCGGCGTCCAGCTCGGCGGAGGTGGCCCACGCATCGAGCCTCACTGAATCGACTCGCCAACTGTTGGCCAACAGCAGCGAGCCCTGACCGAAGCGCTGGCCCTTTCTACAAGCGAGCAAAGCGCCGGGCATCCCACACACCGTCGGAAAGCGGGCGAAGCGCACGTCGACACGATTCTGACGTTGTGTGTGCCGCACCTGTTCTCTGTTTGACAGTTCCGTCGGCAGCGCAGGTGCAGAGGAGCGTACCAAGTAGTCGTCCACTAGCGGGGAGATGACGTCCTTCACCTGGACGTTCAGTGTTTCCGGCTCCAACGCGAAGCAGTTGCGAATACGCGGCTGGTGGTGCCGCTGGCGTGGCAGACGAAACTCGACTACTTCCAGATCGTCCCCGAACAGCGCCTGTTCACTGGCGGTGCTCGAGTCATCGGGAGCCAAGGCGTACGCTCCCGTTTCGTAGTCGTAGACCAAACCACCACCGGCGCGCTGCAGGTACCAGCCAAGCCAGTCGAGAAAGCTGGCTCGCTCCTGCGCGGGCAGGTTCAGGAATATCTGGGGATGCTGTTCGAGCGCCACGGCCCACGTCGACTGAACGTCGATGCTCGCCGTGCACTGGGACTTGACCACATCGAGCAGCGTCGCTTCGGTGTAGAGCTCGCAGGGGAAATGCTGCTCCCAATGAACGCGCGCGGGGTCGGCGAACTCGACGACGTAGCGCCGCCACAACAACGGCTCGTCGACGGACCAGTCCGTTGCCTCTTCACGCAATGCGCGCTCCATGGCCACCCCCATGACCCGAACGACTTGCGGCACTGCGCCGGCCTCAGGCGCGGGATGACGCGGCTGCAAGCTCAACTCGACGTCCAGTTGCTCAGGTGTGAGAACCACGGGTGCCAGTTCATCGACGAACGACCCAGCCAGCAACGAGTCGTCACGAAGCACGAACTCGACCTCGCCCGCGAAACCCGACCGCTTCAACCCTAGACCGATGTGACGGATGTTCCCGGCGGGCACTGAGATGGTCTTGCCCAACCGCCGCAGCCTCAGCTGCACTTCGAAGCGATCAGTGAATGCCACGCTGCACCTCTTTCTCAACCAGAACCTTTCGAGTCCAAAAGTCGAAGCGCACCAACAAGTGCACGGGCTCGTAGGCAGGCAGTAGTGAGGCCACCAAACGGAAGGTCAGCTCGGACCAAGGGCGCACTCCGCGTTTGGGCATGCAGTTCAACTGCACGTCCACCAGAGCGGGCTCGAAGCGGACGGCTCGCTCGAACTCCAGACGCAGACGCTCCAGCGGGGAGCGCGGAGCTGGCTCAGGCTGATTTTCACCAAGCGCGATGGCACTGTCGACTCCAAACTCCGGATTGATCGCCGAGATACCGGTCACGCTGTTGAGCAAGTGGTTGAGATGCGCAATCACGGTGTCGAGCCCGCGCACCCCCGCGTGGTGGTTCCCGAGTTTTTCAAGGAGTGCCACGTTTCGCTCCTTTCCACAGCAACGTGGCTCGGATTTCCGCACCAGGCACTCGCAGAAAGGCGAGAGCCCTCTCCCGAACCACGTGTTCCCACTCCGGACCTTCACAAGCGATGCGGTAGCGCCGCTTGTTGTCGCCTGGCTGGGGATCCTGTCGTTCGACTTCGCTCAGCCTCAACCCGGGAAGCAAACTAGAGTGAAGTCTCGCCATGCGCCCCGGGCTGGACAGCACGATCTCCGGCGTGTCGACATGTCCCTCGATCTCCAGGACCACTCCCCGAGGCGCGCGACACAGCGCTTCTGGCAAATCGCGCAGAATGAACACGCGCCCGTCCCTCTGAAACTCCAAGCCGATGGGAGATGCCGGGCGTGCCGGGCGCGCCGCCATGATGATGCCCAACACTCGCTCGTAGCACGCGCGCAAGTCGGCGTGCACATACTCCAGCTGCGTGGCATCGACCTCGCACTCTGCATGGATCGCCAACTCGCACGCATAGTCCCGCAAAGCACAGAACAACTGATAAGGGTGCAGCCGAGGGCAATCCGCGGGCGCGTCAAAACGAGCAACGCCACTCTCCCGCAGCAGCACGAGCAACCTCTGTCCCTGCGCCAGGCGACGTTGCACGTGTGCCGTATCGTTGCTCGTAGCGCGAGACCGTCGAGTCGATTCCAACAATTCCTTGTTTGCCCACTCGACGCACTCGTGCACGTCGAGCAGCTCTTCACGCAGAAACGGCGTGGTTCCCACCAACAACAGCGGTGGCACATGCGGACCCAGTTCGTAGCGTGCCCCGTCTTTGCTCGGCTCGATCTCCAGCAGCTTCAAGTGCTCCTCGACCCGTCCTGCGACATCTTCGGGCCACGGTGGGTCACTGGCCATCAGGCGTGCCTGATAGCGGCACAGTACGACGTCGCTACCTTCGACGGTTCGCGGCGGATCGTCCTGTCGCATGACGCAGAGGTAGATCGGCGTGCGCCGCACTGCTTTCACCTCCAGCGGGTCGAGATCGCTGAGGTTGCCCTTGCCATCCGTGGTCAAGAACATGCCGTCCTTACGCATCCACGATAACCTCCTGATGGACACGATGCCGCCCACCAGAGAGTCCGTGTCGAGCTCCAGCGCCGCAAGCCCGTGGTTTGGCAACCCCGACAGTTGAAACCGAGCGGCCATGTGAGCAAGCATCACCTGCTCCAGCCGCTTGAAGTGGTCCGGCGTCAGTAGTTGACCCGGAACCCAGGCATGCAGCGCGAGCTCAGCTTCCATTGGTCACTCCTGGGGTTCGGATCAGGCTGCGACCTCTACACCCCAGTTTTTGACGACCTTCTTCAGCTCCGCAACAGCCACCGTCAGGGACTGGGCAGTCGGCTGAGCCTTGATGCCGACGTGGAAGGCGTAGTTCTCGGGCGATTGGACCTCGCTGGACTTGTCTTCGGCCACTGCCAAGTTCAAGTCGTCTCCGTTCTTCTCCAAGATGCCGTTCAGGTCCGTATCACTGCAGTGAAGGGCTTTGAAGTACTTCTTCGCGACGGGGTCATAGTCGTAGACGGTGAACTGAAATACGACTTCCACCTTGGTCAAGCTGGTGTAGATGAGCTCCATCAGCGCCTGCTTGGAGGCAATCGAGACCTGGCCTGAGAAGTAGAGGCCATCCGTGGGACCAAGCTCCCACATCGCTCCACTCAGGACAGCGACGACCGGAAGGTCGTCACCCGGACTCAGCGGGTCTTTGACTTTCTGATCGGCGGTCAACTCCACATCTCCGACTTTCATCTTCGTAATGAAGCCGACAGACGTTTGAACGTCCTTCTTGAAGTTGTAGCCCTGCACGATGTCGCACTGCTTGTTGAATTCAGCCATTTGACTCTTCCTCTATAGAAAACGTTGGGGTTACCAGCTTCAGCCACCCAGAGATGCTTCGAGACGCAACTCCACGTCCATGCCCTCGAATTGAATGTGAGGCAGGATGGACGCCGTGCACTTGTACCAGCCCAGCGCACCGACCTTCGGCGCGACCTCGACACTGACTGCCTTGAATGGGTAGCGAGTCAGTGTCTTGTCGTCCGGATTGGTGACGGTGGTCACGTAGTCGGCGAGCCAAGTCTGGAGCATGTTCTGGATATACGGACCGTCCGCGGTACTGCCGATGTACTCACGCACCATGAGCTTGATGTAGTGGGCGATTCGACTGACCGACAGCGTGTACGAAAGGTTCGTAACCAGATGCGCATTCTGGGTGTCAATTTCGTCGATGAACTCCTTGGCCTTCTTGGCAGACTGCGCGCTGAAAAAGCACACGTCCGACGGCTTGTCTTTCTTGCAAAGCAACGAAATGAAGCCAGCGGTCGCCAGTTGGAGCTCGCGATAGTCAGGCAAGGACGCATCGACGGGGGGCTGAGCCTCCCAATGTCCATCGACCTCGAATTCATGAACGGGCATCCCCTCGATCAGGCCCCCGCCCTTGGGGCCACGCACGTGCTGACACCAGCCAGAGAGCTCGAAGGAACGGATCATGTTACGAGCGAACAACGCTGCCGAGTTGCCCCAAAGGTAGTCGCTGTTGTTCTCCAAGCGCTCGTCGAAGCGGAACTTCGACTCACCATTCTGATGGTACGGCTTTCGCAGCAGGTAGCGCGGCAGGGTGAGACCGATGTACGCGGCCTCATGCTCGTCGCGGAATGCATCCCACTCTCCGTAGCGAGGGCGCTCGAGCAAGCGATCGAGCTGGTCCAGATCGCCGAGCTGGTCGAAGGACTTGAGATTGAAGAAGCTCGGCCCCACAGCTCCCACGAATGGAGCATGACAGTGACTGGCCAACTTGCCGAGCCCACGCAGGAAGTGCAGATCTCCGTGCGGGCCGGACTGCGATGGGTCGAACTCGAACAGTGCAACCATCGCGCTGAAAGGCACACCGCCGTAGCTATCGAACTCCCCGACGTACATCCGCTGGAACATCGAGCTGCTCATGATGTGGTTCGCGTTGTCGCGCACATCCTCAGCGAGCTCTTCCTTCGTGACGTCCAGGACGTCGATCTCCACCCTCTCACTGTCTGACACACTGCCCGCGATGTCGGCGAGCATGCGCCAATTGCGTTCGATTTCGCGGAAGCGCTCATCGCCAATCACGTCGTTGAGACTGATGTGGATCTCCTTGTCGATCAACTTCAGCAGCTCCTCCACGTGCGCCATGAAGCGCGGCAGTGTCATGTCTTCCTTGCCGAGATTCAGGTTCAGTACCACTGCGGCCAGGGCATTGACGAACAGCGCCTCGTCCTTGGTCGGGTCCCGGTCCAGGAAGTTCCAGCCGCCACCCTCGTTCTTGCGGATCATGGCCTGGGTAGAATCATCCACCGAGCGCCAGTCGAAGCCCGCTGCTCGGAACAACTCCTGTAACTTCTGCTCGAACTCGTCGCTCATTTCACACCTCCCGAAACCTCGACCGCGTCACCCTGCTGCCCAGTGGCTGCAAGTGCGTTAACCAAAAACGCGTTATCTTCGCTCAACTTGGCGACGAACTCCTTGAGCTGCCGCATCTCCTCGGACGGTTCCTTTGGTGCCGCTTTGAGGTCGATCTCTCCTACCGGGTCCGTGCTCGAGTCGGCGAGCGTTGTCGTGAGAAACATTTCCCGGCACTTCTTACGCAGAACGGGATTGGAGGCGATCATGCTTCGCGCCTGACTGACCAACCACCGCAGGACGAGCAGGCGTCGGATCTCGGGCACTGCTGCCGCCACCCGGTCGGGCTCGAAATCAGCAATCTTCATGAGCGGAATGACTTGGCGCGCGCGGACCGTCACTTTGATCGGCACATTCAGTTCCACGGTGGATCGCTCCAAGAGGAGCTCGTTCGGGTCACTTCCCGGCACGAACTCGAAGGACACTTCGCTCGACGGTCGTTCCTGCGTCGGCGGTAGCAGCTCGAACATCGTGGGGGGCTCCCCGGGCTGGCGACTCTTGGGTTCGACCCAGCCTGCTAGATCCTCGAACTTCGCCTGACCAGTCGGGCCTGCTGGCGGCGAGGCGCTGCCCACGGTGAGCGGAACGAGCCCGAACGAATGGATCTCCCCACGGTAGTTGCTCTTCGCCCCGGCCTTGGGTGAACCTCCGCTCTCGACTTCCGCTCCTTCGATCTGAGCACTTCTCAGCAAAACAAGCACCTCGTCTTTCCTCTTCTCCAAGAGGACGTTCGCTTTGCCCTCGAGCACGAAGTCGCGCTCGTAGGTCAGGTGCCCTGGAACGGGCAGACCAATTCTCATGTTGGCCAGAACACTCTCGAGCGAACCAGCCCGACCGATGACGTGAATCACACGCTTGTCGAGCAAGGGCAGTTGACGCTTGGAACGACCACGTTGCTGATCGCCCACGCCTCGGCCGGAGAAGTCACCGGCGACGAGGAGTTTGAGGGGTAGTTCCTTCTGCTTGACTTGGCCGTCGATGCGGGTGCGGTACTTGATGTTGAGCCGCGATAGCGGCACGCTGCTGTTTGATGTCGTCGTCACATCACTCCTCCTGAGGCGAACAGCCCCACCGGTTGGTACGTCACTTGATTGTCCTACAGTCGCGAGTGAACACCAACTCGCGAGGACGATCGCCGAATTCTTCTGTTAACTTGACAATGGCGTCGAGACACCAGACTCGTCAGTCCCCCAGGTAGCCCGAGAAGATGGTGAAGACGAACGGGGAAGACGCATGCGCGACTTCCGCTTCATCCACTCGAGCCGAGTCGAGCCGCGCCTGCTCATCGCTCCTCAGAATGCGGACTCTCACACGCAAGCTGAGCGAACGCTGATGGAATCGAGGCAGCACGTGGCGCTCGAGGCGAGCCTTCGCCTCGGTTATCCAGCCCCGCTCCTGCTCAGCGGGCGCCGTGGCGCAGGCGGCGACGACGGCTTCATCGCGGGAAACGGTCAGACAGACGTCGAGCGCGTGGCGTGGCAATGCCACGTTGCCATCCAGCGCACAGGCTCCCAAGTGGGAGGAACCAAGGGCTACGCGGTCCACCCGCATGCGGCGCGGAACAGCATCCCGCCGCACTTCCACGTGCAACTCGGGGAACACTTTGCGAAACAGCCACTCGGCGTACACGACCGAAGTATTCACCAACGCGCCAGCCAGGTTGTCGTCGATGGCGCGGCCCGAAAGGTATCGACGCTTGGGGTCGGCACCTGAAGCGCGCGCGTTCAGCAACCCCTGGTCCAGAGCCGTCAACAACTGCACCAGGTTGTGCGCGAGTGGCTCGTCTAGCAGAAGTTGGCTGAAGTAAGCGGGAAGCGGAGAGCAAGCGGAGAACAGACCGACGTTGAGCTGAACGGTCACCTCAGGCTGTTTTCCTTCATCCACCTTCAAGCCAGCAACGAGAGATGGACCACCTGCCATGGCAAACTGATCTGATGGTCCGCCACTCCGCGAACGGCTCCGGCTGTCGAAGCGGATGCGACTTCTGTCGACGCCAGCTCGCTCGAGGGCATGCACCAGTGACGCAAGGTCGTAGCGGGTCGCGTGCTTCCCAATGACCTCGAGGCTATCTCGTGATGACGGAAGCTCCTCTGCGGGCGCGCTCATCCGCGACGGCCCTCAGAACCACTCGCACGAGCCAGGAAGCCGTCGGGATCGCTGACATAGAGCCGTTCCAAGGCTTGCGAGCGAAGGTCACCCGCTTCGTGAATGTACGGCTCGAGTTCCTCTCCAGCTTGGTGCAGGACAGCCAGATAGCCAGAGAAGACGTCAGGCAAGTAGCGCAACGGATCGAAGCTCGCGAGCTCACTCTCGATGCGGCGATGCACGATCGCGGCCCCCTCCCAAGCGCCGTTCGCCGCAAGTTGTTCAAACACGGTCAACTTGCGACGCAGCTGTGCCAATGGTTCTGAACATGGGATGGTGTCCTGTTGAGCTCTCTCCGCCGTTGAGGCTAGCTGCCGCATCATCGAATGGTGGGGCTGCTCCCACTCCTGGGGCTCGTCTTCAGGAGCGTCTGGTTCGTCGCCATCGACGCGAGCCTCGAGCTCTGTCGCTGCTGAGGCGGTGTCGTCGGCGGGGGACTGCTCCCCAGTCGCCTCGTCGTCAGCCGGGTGGGTTGCCTCTGCGGCGCGCCGCGCTTGACGCTTCACGATGTCGGCTGCCACGCCTCCGAAGGTCTCGCGAAATCGACGTTCGAAGCGCTTCAGCTCGTCGCGCAGAACCGCCTCTCCCGCGTCGATCAACGGATCGACCGTGCCAGCCAACAACTCCAACGCGTGCTCGACCCGCTCGGCGATTCCAGGCTCTTCCTCGAGCTGCGCGACCCACCGGCGCCAAGTCTCGCCGCGCTCTCGGCTGCCGAAGCTGGCGCGCCGCTCGATATCCGTCGTGAGCCAGCACAACGCGGTGGCTATGGCGCGACCGCGATCAACATCCGCCTCCGGTTTGAGGCGCTCCAACTCCAGTGCCACCTGGATGCGCGCTGCGTCCAGGAGGTCAGCGAGCACGGCCAGGCCCTCTCGCGAGAAGCGGTACGCCAACCAGACCGTCACTAGTTGGTAGTCGTATGCACCGGACGCCAACAGGCGCTGCGCGCGTTGACCCGCCTCGTCGATATCACCCTGATCTGCCAAACTGCACACCTGATACAAGACGGTGTGAGATATCTCGGAGTCTGTCGGATGGACGGGTAACTGGAGCACGGCGGCGGGCATCTGCTGACTACTTGATGACGGAGACGGCTTGTGCCGGCGTGACAATCTGAATGACGCCAGCCCAACTGCACATCAGCTTATCGGTGTTCTGCAGAACCGGCAGCTTTCCGGCGGTCACCTTGGGAGGCGCGGTGGGTATCCAGGGGGCTACCGTCATCGGAATGCACGGCATCGGCGTCAGCACGCCCAGCGCCGCTGCGGTCGCGGAAGCGACCGTCGGATTGGCCAAACTCGAACACACCCCGAACGGCACAATGTTCACCATCGGCGCAGAATCCGTGATGTTCGCAACAGGCAAGCCAGTGGCGAGCACTCGACCAGCGGGCAACACGTTCAGCGTTCCGGGTGCAGCACCGAAGCTGCACTGGAGAGTCGCTCCGGCACACACGGGTAAAGCCATCGCTCAGGCTTGCCCCCGCAATTGGACGACCGCAGCACACGCTCCGAGCGCGCGAAACAACTCCTTCTCCTCCCGACGCCGCAGCGCTCCCGAGGCGCGTTGTGCGACCACCCACGCAGCATCCACCTGCCCATTCGCATCTCGTACGGGCGCGAGTGGGTGACACTCGACGAAGTCGGGCCGCAGTTCCGGGGCCAGCACCTGCGCCATGAAGCGCTCGAGCCCACGTTGCACTCGACTGGCGCCCGCCGCCGTCCACCCGCGGGCCCTCGGCTGAACGAACACCACCGCACCGAAGTGCCAATCGCCCGCAGCGCTCCCTGAGGGCAGCTCGAGCACGGCCGCCCCGATCACACCCTCCAGTGACTCGAGCAACTCGACGATGATTCCACGTGGAAACACCCTGCCGCGGCGAAGCGGAGTCACCGAACCCAAAACACCCAATCCATCAGGGAGGCGATTGACCAGAGTATCGTGACCCGATGCGCCTTCGACCTGAAGCAAAGCGATGGGGCTTTGCGGCGACGAGCCGTCGAGTGGTGAGAACTCGAATGACAGTCCCGGCATTGGAAGCGTGGTGCGTCCGTGCGAGACGACGGAGCGCAGCTCGGCGAGCACCACGCCACCCAAGGCCGGATCGCAAGCCACGGCAGCGTGCGGCGTCCCAGGTAGTGTTTGCTTGGAGAAGTTCGCCCAACGGCCGTCGTCGGGTTCGTCAAATTCGCGAAACCAATGGTCGACCTCGGGACGCCCAGCGCCGCGGCGAAGTGCCTCCCGACTTCGGCGGTTGAGCCCCAGGGCCCGCAGGCGCACTTTCGCGAGTCCTGAACGCTCCAGCGCATCCAACCCCACATGATGGTAGCAGGCACCGACACTCAAGCAGGACAGCAGCAATGCCGGTTGATGCCTCAGGTCGTCGAAGCCCGGTGCTGCAACACGATCGCCAGCTCGCAACACCCAACAGAAACTCGCATCCCGACCCAAGGCAGTCAGCAAATCCTCCGCCGAGATCACTCTGGGGGCAAAGCTCAATTCGCCGTCGTCGCACGCCAACGGAGAGAACACCTGCAGGCATGGCGCGGTCCGCTCGAAGCCCCGGTCCCGCACCTGCTCGGCGGTGAGCGGCACGCGAGGGACCGCTGCCTGAAGCGCTGTAGCACCAGGCGCCGCAGCCACCGCGTCTCCAATGGGACGACCGCTGAGAAAGTCGGGCTGCAGCGCGCCCAGCATCTGACGCTCCACGGCTTCACCGAGCGGCGGGATCCAAGTGGCACATGCTCCGAGACGAAAGCTGGTCAGCAGTTCGACGACGAACTTCTGACCAAAACTTCGACACAGCGCGACGCTCGATCCGCCGGTCACTCCTTGCGCGAGCCACATGCGCGCGAGCTCTGCGGTCGATGATTGAAGGTCCTCGTAGGTCGTGGAACCTTCGGATGACTCGAAGGCGACACGACCGAGTTGGGCGAAACGAGTGACCAGGAGATCGAACAGCGAAATCACTCGCGACTGACGGCCTGGCAAGCCGTGCCGTTCATGCAGCCATTGCTCGAGGACAGCTCGTACCTGCTTTGGATCGCTGCTCAGCTGAGTGACATTGAGCACCGCAGCTGCGTCCTGGACCAAGAGTTGCATGGCATCAAATGCGTCGAAGATGCGCTCTTGCGGCAGAACGTCGGCCGATTCTGTGGCAGTCTTGGCAGGCTTCACTGTTCTGGGTCCCTTCTCATGCCGGCCACGATACGCTTCTCACTGCATCCACTCGCCAGCGTGCGCCGAGACGCAGCTCGGGACAAGAAACCCGAGACTTCCGTCGAGGTAACGGACGAACGTGAATACGTTCAGTTCCTGACCAGGCAGCTCAACGAGCGGGTCCCGTCCAGAAGCAACGTGGTCAGTTCGTCGCTGCCAGCACCCAACGCAACGCCAGCGCTTCGGCCACCGAAGCTTCCGGTGGACGAGGTTCGCCCCAGCAATCCACCCCAGGCTCGCCCGAGTTTTCCGGCTTCATCGATCTTTGCCGCGTATCCGAAGGGCAGTCAGCTCGAGCTGCGCGAATTGTATGAACAGTACTTCGGCACCAAACGATACCAGCGCTGACGGCGCTGGACATCGACGGGCGCGACTCCATTTTCTGTGACATCGAAAGTGCGTTCGCGAATCGCGCTCGCTCTTTCAGTAGACTCCGCGGGTTGCAAGTCTCGACGGGCGACCGAGAGCGTGCTCGATGATCGACAAGCGGCTGCGGATGTCGCTGACCACCGTCAACAGTTCCCCTGCCCGTTCGGGGTCGAGTTCGTCCACGTGGTCCAACCCCTCGAGTGACTCTGGGTTCGTCAATTGGTGCATGCGCCGAATGCTCTTGACGTACTCGGGGGAGCGCGGGCGCCCTCCGCGGCTTCGACTCGAGCTCGGAGGAGCTACTTCACTCTCGGCCGCTGCAACCTCGCGCTCGAGCCTGCCTGATGACCAGGCCTCCAGCTCGGCTCGGTTGAGCAGCACCGCCTGGCGGTGCTCTGGCGCAGCCAGTACGGCGCGTAGGTGCGAAACGCCAACGCGTTTCCACTCGAAACGGTCGAGGCGACAGCACAGCTCGTAAAGCGCGAGTGATCGATACAGGGTCGTCGCGCTGATGCCGAGCGCCGGGTGGCTCGCTAGCTGACGCAGACTCGCCTCCTTCTTGCCACGCTCGCGCCAGTGTCCGAGCTCTCCGGAGTACAGGCACTCAATCACGATTCGCCCTACATCCAATGCAAAGGCGAGGGCTGCCCTTCTCGAAAGGGCAGTAATCTGCTGCGCTGCAAGGGTGACGCGCAAGCCCTGTTCACCAGAACTCCTTTGGCTCATCGCAGCATTCGAACCTAGCCTATCAACAGCACGCTTCGTCATGAAACCCCTTGTCTGATCCATCACCGGTTTGAAACGCCGATGTCACACCTACCTCATATCAGAGAAGACAATTCACAAAAAGCCCAAGTCGAACTCACATTTCTAAAATCAGAATCACAACATCCACGGGAAAGTGCTGGCGGGAGTGGGGACAGAAACGTCCCCCCCTGTGTATCGAGCGTCGAATGAAAGGGATTCCTGTCTGGAAACCCAAGCCGAAATCTGTGCTGCGGGAACGTTCCCAAGGACTGTTCACCAGCAGAAGCACGACGCGCCAGTCTGAGCACCGACTCTTGCGCTGTTCCCAGTCGGAAACTACTCCACTGTTCCCAGTCGGAAACTTACCGCAGCGCGTGAAAGGAACAAGGCCAGACGATGGGCCTAACCTGGAGGCTGGCCCCATCGAGCGTCAGTTATCGAACCCGAAGTAGAGCCAGGGGTCCACGTACCGAGGCCGTTCACCTTGACTAGACACATCGACCCAGAGCGCTTTGCGCGGTCGCACATCCAGGTGGACGAAAGTGGAGTTGGGGTAGTAGCCAACCCCGACGAACGGCAAGGTCTGCAGAAACGCGAACAGTGCGTCATTGGGAACCCCGGGAATCGAGAAGTCACAGGCGCGACCCGATGGGTGCCTGGACCCTTCTTCGTACGAAGTATCCCGATAGCCGCTCGCGATCTCGAGCGGCCGCCCTCCGAACGTATCACTGACGTGCACGAGGAGCCGGATCAGCCGCTCCGAAATGTCCGTTTCGCGACCGTTTCGATGATTGAACAAGGCATGGCGGAAGGCGCGCTTGGTTCGCTCGGGCACGGTGCCGTCAGCGAGGCGTGTGTGGCCCCTCCAAGAGCGACCGTTCGCCAATAAGGTCACATGGCCCGCGGTGGCTGGACGACGGAAGTATTCCGACCAGAGCTCGGGCTCGAATGGCAACGGCCGCTCCAGATCGATTTCGGGTGGCTGCTCGAACGTCGGTGGCAGCGTCGAGCGGGGCCGAACGGGCGCTCGACGAGGTGAGGTCCCAAGGCCGCGCCGCGCCATCGATCGTGGTGGTTGCGGCTTTCGCTCCGGCACGGCCGGTCTTTCCGCCACGGCCGCGGCGGGCACCGAGTCGACGATTGACGCCGAGCCGACGGTCGACGCCGAGTCGCCGGAGCGACGCACCGAGCTGACATGGGCCGTACTGCGTCGTTCGGCAGCGTCTCGAGCTACGTCCGCGCTCTTCGTGGCCGGGGCGTCTCGCCGCGACGCGGGCACCAGCAAGCTGCGCTTCGGGTGTAGCACGGTCCCGCGGTCAATCGCGTTGGCGCGACACAGAGCGTCTATCGACACATCAAATCGCCGCGCGATGCGGCCCAAGGTGTCACCCGACCGAACGACATAGACGGTGTGCTTCGTTTCTCCACGACCAACCCGCGTGGGAGTGAGCGCGAGGGTCAGACACATCAGCGTCACTGTTCCTCTGGAACGCAGCATTGCCGACAGCATAACCAGCTGGACCCATCACGGCGAATTGTCGGGCTCGAGCCCAAGTCCAACCCGTGTTGACGCGGGCGTGCCCAGCGGCTTGGTCCGACGCAACTAGCCAGCGCGTTGACCGGTCACGTTCCGGAACGGAAGGACGGGTCGAAACCAATGCACAATGGCGATCCGAGCCCTCGAATCGCAACCGCGCAATTGAACGATACCGATCGAGGCTGCCGGGCTGAGACGGTGCGGGAAGTTGCGCTCAAGCTTGCTAGTGCCATTGAGGTACGGCGCGCGGGATGACGAGGCGGGGCACTGCATGGGTGCACGGTCTTTGTCATCAGTGAACGCCACCACCGACGACGGCCGCGCAAGTCACCGACAATACGTGGGCCGGACTTGGCACAGACTTCGCACCTCTAGAACGTCAGAACCCGCAACGCTGCCTCGCAGCACGACCCGGTTTCGCTCCGTTCGCACGGCGGTGGGACTCCCCTCCCCCCCTCAAACCTGCCGCTGTGCCCCTTTTCAGCACGGCAGTGTCGGCCCCCCCCTCTCGACACTGCCGTGCTCCTTTTTGTTCTCAGCCAACGAATCGCGTGACTGACATCCGGCATGTCGTGCAGCAACGTGAGCTCGCTGTTCTGCCCAGAAGCACCCGCGCCGTGGATCACTTTCCTCGCGCCGCCCAATCGACGGCAATGGTATCCGAACTGACCGAACGTGTCCGTCCCACGTCGCAGCTCGGCCCCTCGTGTGTCCCACCACCGCCTAGCGTCAGCTGCAGTCCACGGCGTGACCGAGCAGGCCTCCAGGCGTTGACGAAGTTCTGCGGCGTTAGCGGAGCGCTGCTCCGGGTCCTTGGCAAGACACGCGACGATGAGGTCGTCCAGCGCGCGGCACGTCGGTTCGCTCCTGCGCTGCGAAGGCGATACGACCGAACCCGACAAGTGCGCTGCGCACACTTCAACGATAGTCTTTCCTTCGAGTTCGCCCTCTGGTGTGCGTCCGTAATCGTAGATCGCGACCGTGTTCGGATGCCGCAGGGTACTCGTCGTCTGCACCTCGCGTTCGAAACGCCTAATGTCGCCGAAGGCGCGCCGGTCGGTGCCGAGAAGTTTGACGGCCGTGGGGCGACGCAACAGCGCGTGCTGCGCCAGGTACACGACGCCCATGCCCCCGGCCCCCAGGGGACCGACGACGTGGTACCGCTGGTCGATGCGCGTGCCGGGCGCGAGCGTGCCCATCTCGGCCGATCCTACTTC
>JBNKZR010000012.1:0-40275 GCA_050301735.1 Polyangiaceae bacterium
CGCACGTGGCGTCGGATGACGTGCGGACCGAAGCGCGTCAATTGGTGGGCGGACCACAGCGGGAGACCGTAGCGATGGATCGACGTGCGCATGCGATTGAGTCGATGGTCGGCTTTGCACCACAAGTGCTCCAATCGACCCATCTGCGGAAGCGGGTGGCCACTGAGTTCGTAGCCGCGCCGCACCAGCAGCTCGCCAGCGCGCAGTTCTACCTGGCGCACTTCTCGTGGGGTGAGCTTGCGTTTCCACTGCTGCAGCAGGCTGACGTCGGGCGCCGAGTACGTCGTGTCCTCGGAGTAGCTCAGCATGTGCTCGTCGTAGGGCACGCCCAAGAACTCGCAGATGCGCGTCAGCTCGCCTTTCGGATCGCGGACGAGATCCTCGTGCCGCACTTCGATGCGTTGCTCGGGACGAGTGATCGAGCACAGGCGCTCCCAACGGGCTTCCGCTTCCAGCCAGATCGTCACCGCGTGGTACACGTTGCCTGCCCAGCCCATTTGGACGCAGGAACGGGCGACGTCGCGCCCGTCGCGGACGAGATGCACGTACTTCGCGTTGGGCCAGATCTCCGGGCAGCGGTCGAAGTGAAAGTGAATCACCACACCCCGGACGTCCGCCTCTTTGCCGGTGTGCATCTGACGGAAGAGATCCCGCACCAGCTCCGGGTAGCTGAGAGACTCGTCGATGCGGAGCGGTTCGCCCTGCCAGCTGTTGAACATTCGATCCGTCTCCAGAAAGCGGTAGTACGCTTCCAGATCTGGCCAGCCGGGGGCCGTCATTTGCATCACCGCGGCCTCGAACTCACCCGCGAACGACACCCGGGGATGGTGATCGAGCATCAGGTTCAAGAGCGTCGTTCCCGAGCGCAGTGAACCCACGAGAATCACCGGTGCATCGAGTTCGGCTGATGGGGACTTTTCTGAGGCGGCTGCGTTGTGATCTTCGGTGCTCATGACAGGTTCGTGGGGAGTGCCATCCGCGCCGTTATGTACACCAACCTCGGCGTTGTCTGGAGCCCTTGATCGGGCTTCCGAATTCGCTTCGATGACGACGATCGCGACGCTGGTGATCCGGAACGACGCTTGGGGGGGCGGCGCTGTTTCGTTTCCCATGCTCAACGCCTGGTCCGACAGCCGGAGCGCTGTGATCGGAAGACCACGCACGACCGCTGCGATATCTGCGCGGATCGATGTGTCCGCAGCGGTCACTGTCTGACGATTTCGTGCGTCGACATGAGGCCTAGGGGTATCCTGCCGCAACGCGCCCGGCGCGACGGATTCATCTCGATGTCGAGCCTTTCCTGCTCTCGAGGGGCCCAGTAGTGGTCCAAACGCCTACCCCCCAGGCCGGGGCCATCTTCCTTTGTTGGCTGCCGCTCGTCCTGCTGCTCTTTCTTTGGTTGCCGCGTCATCGGGCGGCCTTGTTGAGCTTCTTGTTGGGGGTTCTGTATTTGCCGTCGAAGGCGGTCATCTATGTGCCCCTCATGCCGACGATCGACCGGGCCTTGCTGGCCTCGATCGCGCTGTTCATCGCCGTCTTGTTCCTGGGGCGCTCGGTGTTCAAGGGCGTCCAGCTCGACCGAGGCAGTCGCTTGTTCGTGTTGATCTTGATGATCACCAACGTCGTGCGGGTCATGGCCAATCGCGAAGCGCTCCACTACGGGCCGGTGATACTCGAGGGCTTGCAACCGCAGACGGCGCTCACCTTCATGATCAGCGACTACCTGCTGCTGGTGTTGCCGTTTCAGTTGGGCATCGCCTTCGGCCGGAAGCCCGAGTGGCGTCGCGACTTCCATCGCACGTGGATCGCTTGTGCGGCGATCTACTCGCTCTTCGCGCTGATCGAGGTGCGTCTGAGCCCCCAGATGAACGTCTGGGTGTACGGCTACTTCCAGCACTCCTGGCTTCAGATGCAGCGTGAGGGCGGTTTCCGTCCCATCGTGTTCATGGAGCACAGCCTGGAGCTGGCCTTGTTCATCGCGGGTTCGGCACTGCTGGCGGCCGCTGCCGCCAAGCACAAAGAGAAGATCTGGGGTTTCGGGGCGAACTTCTACTCGTATGCGTTCTTGGGCACGGTGATCCTGACCAAGTGTTTCGCGGCCTCGACCTACGGCGTCGTGGGTTCCGTTCTGATTCGTTGGATGGGCGCGCGCGCGAGATTGTTGGGGGCCGCTGTCATCGTGGCGGTGGTGTTGATCAATCCCATCTCTCGCACCGCGGGCTGGGTGACGACTGAGACCGTGGTCGATACGGCCGCCTTCTTCAGTGAAGATCGCTCGTTGTCACTCAAGTTCCGCATGGACAACGAAGACCTCGTGCTGGAAAAGGTGCGCGAACGACTGTGGACGGGCTGGGGCGGCTTCGGGCGCATTCGTGCCTACGACGAGCGTACGGGAGAGGACTTGACCGTCATCGACGGCGCTTGGCTGATCCAATTTGCCTCAGGCGGGATCCCGCGATTCGTCGGGCTCTTCGGTCTGTTGTGCTGGCCGATATTGCGCGCTTGGCGTGAGGCCAAGAAGGTCCCGGACCAGGCCGCCAAGGCCGAGTTGGCGACGCACGCGCTGATCGCCGCATTCTTCATCCTGGATCTGATCCCGAACGGCCTGTTCAATCACCTGGCGTTCATGCTCTCGGGCTTCGTGCTCGGCAATCTCGCCAGCGCGCGACAAACATCGCCGGTGGCGCGAACTGCACTGGCCCAGCGCTACTCTCGGCCCCCGCCCGCCATGCCCGCTGGCGCCGCTCGCTACTGAGCAGCGTTGGCCCGCTACTGAGCGGCGTCGGTTCGCCGCCGCCACACGAACACTTCGCCGTCTCCGAGCGTGCCAGGCAGTACTTTGACGCGCTCCCAATGTTCGCGAAGCTCGGACCATATCTCCGGCAGCTCGATGCGCAGGATGCGGTGCAGCGTGGTCACCGCGTACAGGTTGCCCTTGCTGGGAGCGCGCAGCACTCGTTCGAACTCCTCTTGCGTTCGCAGGTAGTGGTACTCCGAACCGCGACGCAGGTGGCCCTCGTCGCCGTAGTAGCGAAAGCCCTTTTCGGCGAGGTGCAACACGACGACCGTCTCCTCGGGTGCTCGTTCGGCTTCCACGAAGGTGATGGCGCCCCGGTAGTCTTGTTTGGGGTGAGCGTAATAGAAGCGTAGCGAGACCGCGGAGAGCACCACCGCCGCGCCCATCACGACGCTCCATGCCGTCCGTGCCCAGCGGTCTGGCTTGTTCAGTTTGCGGGCTGCCCAGCGGGTGACCTCGTGCACACCAGCGACGATGAGCAAGAGCAGTGCGGGCAGGCACAGGATGAGAAGCCGAGGAGACGTCGACAGACCGCGGACGACCAGCAAGCTGATCTGCAGCACCGCGGGTAGGATCAACGTAGCCGGCACGACCCAATTTCGTCGCAGCAGCGAGATGAGTCCGACGAGCGGCAGGGGCGCGCCCAGCAAGCCCCCGATCACGGCCGCCGGTCCCAGTCCGGCGAGCACACCGTCGACCATCACCTTGATGAACTCGAGCGATAGCGGCGAGTAGCCGACCGACGCTCGGGCGTAGTTTTCGGTGATGTAGGCGTAGGCCTGGGGCAGGACCGGCGCGTAGAGATGAAAGCTCAGCAGCCCAATGACGCCAAAAACCAGCGCCAGGCGACCTAGCAGCGGCTTGAAGGCATCGCCGCGGCGCCAGACGCTGAACACTGCCCACGCCGCCACCATGCCCTGTGCCGCCAGCACGAACGCACTGACGAGCAGCGATGAGAAGCCCAGCAGCGCCATCACCACGTAGATGACCCAATCTTTGGCCCGGTCCCGCTGCAGAGCTCGCGAAAGAAAGATGGTCGAGGTCAACGCGAAGAACACGTAGGGCGTGTAGCCCCGCGCGTTCTGCGAAAAGAAGATGTGATGGTAGGAGACGGCTAGCAGCAGTGCGCAGCCGAGACTGAGCACGCGCGAGCTCGTCTCCCGGCACAGATAGTAGAAGGCCGGGACACTCAACGTGCCAAAGGTGACCGCCGCGAGGCGAATCGACCACTCGTGCTCGCCGAACAGATCGGTGCCGAGCTTGACCAACAACGTGTTGAGCAAATGGTTGTTGGAGGCGATGTAGCTGATGGCCACTTCCAGGTAGCTGACGTCGCGGTACATCATCACGGGCGCGATTTCGTCGAGCCACAAGTCGGCACCGAGCTCTACGAAGCGCAGCACGGCTGCCAACACGGTGATGCCGATCAGCGCCGTTCGCGCCCGGGATTGCGAGAGCTCACCGGGCTCGATGTCGGGCACACGCAGCAGCGACCCCGGCTCGATGCGCCGGTAGCTCCAACCTAGGGCGCCCAGGGCCAAGCACAGAAGGCCTTCGAGCACGAGCGCGCCTCGTACGAGCGCCAAGCCACTGATCGCTGGCGTTGGGGCATCTTCCCGGGTCAGGGGTTGATACCAGTCGCCGGGCATGAAGAGTCCGGCGAGCACCAACACGGCGCCCAGTATCAGCCCAACGGTTCGGGCACGGGACATTCGAAACCTCAGGTGGCGAGGTGCGCGTCAATTTCGTGACGCATCCACCGCTGCTGGTTCTCCTCGACTCCGAGGAAGACGTCGCGGCACAGGGGCTGTTTCATCGCCCATTCGTGGCCCTGGGGCTTGCCGCGTAGCGGTATTTCGAAGTCGTAGTCGGTCAGCGCCTTCAGCAACTTCTGTCGCGTGTCTTCGACCGTCGCCTGCCCCTCGTCGTACGCCACCATGGCGGCATAGGAGTCTTCGAAGTACTTGCGGTAGCCGCCGGGTTCGTAGCGGGAGAAGATCGGGTTGTCGACGGGCTCGAACTTACTGTGCTCGCCCATGGTCAAGACGCTACCCAAGTTCGATTCGGCCGCGTGGACGCCGATGGCCCAAACTCGAACCCACAGGTTCCACAGTTCGAAGTCGTCCCAAGAAGCGTAGGTCGCGCGCACCATGCGGTCGGCGAAGCTGAACGCCATCTTGCTCTGAGCCTCGACCGGATCGAAGCGCGACACCGAGAAGTCCCCGTCGTCCAACGCGGGGAGCAGCACGTCGAGGATCTCGCGGATGTTCTCCATCGTGTTGATCAGACCGCGCGAGAACATCGGATCGACGAAGCCCGCCGCATGGGACAAGAGCGCATAACGCTGGCCGACGGTGCGCTTCGACGAGTACTGGATCCGCTGCGTGCGCACCCAGGGGCGCACCGCTTGCGCGTTTTCGAACTGCTTGGCTGCGCTGGGGAGCATGTCCAGGAACTTCTGGAACTCCTGCTCTGCGGTGATGGACTCATCCAGTGGGTAGGTGTTGATGTCGACGGTGACACCCACGCTGATGAGAGGGTTGGTCGCGCCCTCCCAATTGTTGAAGGGGATGATCCAGAACCAACCGCGCTTGAACAGGTGATGCAGGGTCCCGAGCTTCCAGTCGTGAGACATCAGCGAGGGCGCGACCTGTTCGAACTCTTTGAGGCCCACGATGTGGTTGAACAGCGTGCGGGTTTGGCACAGCAACGGTGTTGGCTGCTCACGCAGGTCGTAGCGCTGGGCCAAGACACTGCGGAAGCCGGTGCCGTCGATGAGGAACTTCGCCGTGTACTTCTTGCCGTCTTTGGTCGTGACGCTGGCACCATTTTCGTCAGTGTCCGCGGACTCGATCTGCACGCCCTGGATGACGTTGGCGCCGTACTTCATGGCCACGGTCACGAGCCAAGCGTCGATATCCTGCCGGAACAAGTGGTTTTCGTCGCGCCAGATGTTGCCGAACTGATGCGCTTGCTTCGGGTCGTGTTCACTTCCTACGTTGTGGTAGGCGAAGCCGAAGATGCGCTTGATGCCGCAGGAGGTCGTGACCTGTTCGCGGATGCCTTTGGGGGACTTGAGCCCCAAGACCGCCAACTCGGGCACGTCGTAGGTGCGAGCGAGAAGCTGCACGAGCTGAGACGTCTGCGGGATCGTCGATTCGCCGATGGCAAACCGCGGGTGCACCCCACCGTCGAGCATGAGAACCTTCTTGCCCTGTCGAGCAAGGATGGAGGCGATGATCGAGCCACCCATGCCGGTGCCCAAAACGATAACGTCGAAATCGGTACCTTCTACGTGCTTCATTACTTCAACCTCGTGTACTGGCCGGAGCCCAG
The DNA here is from genome assembly GCA_050301735.1 of Polyangiaceae bacterium. Classification (GTDB taxonomy): domain Bacteria; phylum Myxococcota_A; class Polyangia; order Polyangiales; family Polyangiaceae; genus SZUA-265. The sequence goes on from JBNKZR010000012.1 coordinate 6,134, forward strand.
AATGGCAGCCTACGAGGCGCCGCACAAGGGAAGCGAGCTAGATTAGCAAGGCTAAAATCTAGACAAGGTCCGGTGTCGCCACATCCCTGCGCCCTGCAGTGCAAGCCACACCAGGAATGACCCAAAAAGGTATGCGACCCAAACCGCGGGACGTTTGCCCATCCGTTGAAAGAGAACACCGTGTATCAACGTGAGGGCCGCAAAGCCGTAGGTGGTTCGCTGACAGGCTTTCCAGCGTGGTCCTCCCAGCCGCCGTATCGAGTAATCGTTGGAGATGAGCAACAAGCCAATCACGATCAGGGTCGCGCCCAGCCCCAGGTAGTTGCTGAGGCCAAAGAGGTCGATGCGCGGGACCCAGGCGCCGTCCGCACGCACGACGAAGTACTCCCAGAACCGCCCTTGCATGTGTCCCTGCAGCCCGAAAACGACGTGAATCAGCGCCATCAGACCTGCCCAGATGCCCAGGTCTCGACGCAGATCGACGTGTCGCGGAACGAGCGCTCCGGAGCGCATCAAACGCAACGGGGCCAAGATCAGGGTTGCGCTCAGCCACGCCAGCGACACGTAGGCCGATGCCACACTCGGACCAAAAACCTTGCCCGGGTGGTTGCCGTGCACCAGCGGCGCGAGCGCGAACACTGCGATCGCGGAGGCAACGCCCAGCATCGCATGGGTGAGAGCCCGTCGCTTGATTCTGGGATTGCTTGCCGGTGATCCTCCCATGCTGCCCATGCTAGCTTAGCCGAGTCAGCCCCGCGCAAATGTTTCGTAACAATCCCCGCCGCTTGGCCCTGCTCATCAGCTTGGTCGCCTTCTTCGTCTACAACGCCAACCTGCGCGAGGTGTCGAGCTACGACACCATGTCGACACGCTACCTGCCGCTGAGCGTGTTGCAGGAAGGCGATCTGGACCTCGACGAATTCGAGTTCTTCTTCAAGCCAGGTGTCCCCACCAACCCGGTAAACAAGGCGGGTGGGCCCATCCCGGACCGCACGCCATACTGGGTACAGTTCAGCGAGTCGACGAAGAGCTACGTCTCGACGTTTCCGGTGGTGGCGGCGCTGCTCGCGACGCCGATTTACGCGTTTCCCGTCGCACTGGGGCTGACCGATGATCCGGGGCGCGCCCAGCTGATGGGCACCTTGCTGGGCAAGCTGAGCGCTGCGGCATTTGCCGCCGGCTCCTTGGCGTTGCTGTTCTTGATGTTGCTGCGTTTGACGACGTTTCGCTACGCCTTGCTCAGCACGCTCGCCTATGGCTTCGCCACGAGCACCTGGTCCGTTGCGAGCCAGAGCTTGTGGCAGATATCGAGCAGCGAGCCGAGCCTGATTTTGGCGCTGTACGGCTTCGTCCGTGCGCGTCAGCCGGGGGAGCGGGCGCAGCTGTGGTACGCGATTGCCGGCTTGGGGCTGGCGTTGGCCGTCGGCAGCCGCCCGCCGGATGCGTTGCCGGCAGTGCTGATGACGGCGTTCGTGCTGCACAGCGCGCGCCGTCAGCTCGGGTGGTTCTTACTGGCGCCCGCGTTGGTGGCGGCGGGTCTACTCGCGTACAACATCCACTTCTTCGGTCATCCCATCGGCGGCTACCTCGCCACGAACATCGAGGGCACGCTGCGGCCGCCTTCCCTCGAGGCGTTGGGCGGGCTGCTCATCAGCCCCAGCCGCGGACTATTCGTTCTGTCTCCCGTGCTCTGCTTTGCGCTGATCGGGCTTTGGCACAACCTGAAGCACGATTCGGATGGCTTCTGGCGAACCACCGCGCTCTGCGCAGCTTCGGTGGTTGCCTTCTACTCCTGCTGGCGCTTCTGGCACGGTCATCACGCGTGGGGCTATCGGCATTTGATCGACGTCCTGCCGTTTCTCATCCTGCACTTGCCGCGCGGTCTGGAGTGGACGTTCGAGCGGAGCTGGGGGCGGCCCGCCTTCTTTTCGGCGGCCGCGTTCTCCGTCGCGTTTCAGCTCACGGGAGCCTTCTTCTTCCCTTGCGGCTGGGATGGGAACCCGAAGAATGCATTCGAGCACCAAGAACGCCTGTGGGACCTGTCCGATGCCCAGTTCGTGCGCTGCGCCACGTCATCCCCCATCTACCCTCACGGGCTGAAGTGGGTCACTGGGCAATGGGATCGAAAGCGCTTCTGAGCGCTCAGTCGTGACCGACGACGTACTTCTCTCGCAGCGACTTGTCGCGGTGAGCGATCATCGCGTCGAAGGTGTTCTCCACCGTCCAGTGTTCCCAGGCGTGGAGGTTGTTCTGGAGCTGCTTTTCCAGCAAGGCGGCGTAGTGGCGCACCTTCACGGTCAAGTCGTCGCCTTCGCGTTCGACGGTGTACGGCGCCTCCAGATTGAACTCCAGGTGAGGTGCCGCACCGCTGACGAAAAGTGGCACGATGGACGCGCCCGTCGTGCGCGCCACGCTGGCTACGCCGGTGGTGAACGGCAGCTTACGCCCGAGGAAGTCGCAATCCACGAACGACGCGGAGTGCCAACCGTCTCCGGTCTGGGCCACGACCACGTTCTGTCGTAGGCGCTGCACGATGGGGCGGATGTTGAATTGGCAGTAGAAGCCACCGATCAACTCCGGAATGGACGGCTTCTCGCCCAGGACCTTGTACATCGCTCGTCGCAGACGGCTCGCGGACCACGGGTCGTTCATGCTCGGAAGCGCGACGCGCACGTCGTAGTCCATCTGTCGCAGCATGCTGATGGCGAGGAAGGCGCCGAGCGAGTGGATGTGCGAGAGCAACAGGAAGACGCCCTTGCCGCGCGCGATGGCGGCGTCCAGATGTTCCAACCCGTTGATGGTGTAGAGCTTCTGGGCTTGCTTGAGCGACATCTGTGGCGACAGAACCAGCAGCAGCGAGCGGATCTCGCGGTCCTCGAAGTAGCGGGTTGCGAGCTCCGTTGCTCGCTCCTCATCCACGCCAGGTACCGTCAGCAGGTTGTCACGCACGCAGCGAAACTTGTCCTTGTCGGAAGCAGCCTTGGCCTTGCCGCTGGCACGGGCCAGGGCGACGATCAACGAGTTCGGCAGCACCGGGTACAGCAGGCTGGCGCAGTCCGCCATGGTCACCAGCGGCGGCCCACCGTGGTGATGATGCTCGTCCTCGGGTTGTTGGCTGAGGTCGGTGGAGGTCATCGGACGGAAACTCCTACGCGGGCTTTTTGCCGATCAGCACGCTGCACACGTTCCACAATGAGAAGCGCGAATGCTTGACGTCGGTGAAGCCGGCGTCCGTGAGCCACTTCGTCGTTTCACCGATTGAGTGATTGCGGCCTTCATTCGTCACGGCTCGTTGCATCAGACTGACCAAGGTGGGCCAGCGCGGCGAGACACGGTCGTCGTTGAGGTACTGCGCTTGGATCATCAGCTGGCCGCCGGGGGCGACCAAGTCGAAGCAGTGCCGAATCATTGCCGGCGACTTCTCCGGCCCCAACATGTGCAACACGTTGGAAACGAGCACCGCGTCGAAGGGCTTTTCGGGTTGGAAGTCTTCCCCGGGACCAACCAGGAACTCGACGCGGTCGCTGACCCCACGCTCCTCCGCCAGACGCTTGGCTTCCGCGATGGGGCCCGCGAGATCCAGCAGCGTTGCCCGAATGTGCGGGTGCTTCTCCACGATCGCGATCGAGTACGTCCCAGGGCCGCAGCCCAGGTCGAGCAGGGTCTCGATTCCGTCGAAGGACAAGCGATTGGCGATTTCAACGCCACGCGAACGAGCATACGCGTCCATCGCCTTGGTCATTCGGCGTGACTCCTCGGTGTCACCGCCCTCGAAGTTCTCCAAATGGTCAGCAGGGGGCTTGCCGGTCTTCACGGCCTCCGGCATGCGCAGCAATGGATTGACGAACGCCTGCAGAAATTCCACCCACTCCCCGACGTAGGCCGGGTTGTCGGGCCGGGCTACGCAATCCAGCATGTCCTCGCTGGCGCTGTAGATTCCGTCCTTCGCTTCGACGACTTTGAGCGCGACACCCGCGTCCAAAAGCGCACGAAATGTCTCTCGATCGCCGCCGATTGCTTCATGAAGCGCGTCGAACGTGAGCGGCCCTTTTTCGAGCTGGCGGTAGACGCCCAGCTCGTAGAGCCCAAAGAAGACCACCGAGTCGAAGTAACGCTCGGCCAAGCCGAGGGTTTGTACTTGCTTCTTGATCAGACTGCGTGAAATCGGGTCCAGTTTGGCCTCCCGTGGTGAGCCTGGCATCTATACTCAAGGCCCGCCCAGACCTCAAGCGTCGCCTGGGCCGGCCTGCTCGCGGTCTGAATGGGAACAACTGCACCGCACCCGCGCGCGCTTTCCGCCTCGTGGTTTCCAAAGCATCTGTATACTGCCCCGCTGGAAGCGCAGGCTTCCCACCTTACCTTGCGTGGCCGTTCACTCGGTGCGCGTATGCTCGAGCACAGACGATGGACTTCTCTTGGGATAGCGACCAGCAAGAACTGAACAAGCAAATCATTGCGTTCGCCAAGGCCGAGCTCAACTCGGGACTGATCGAGAGCGACCGCAAGGGGGCGTTCTCGAAGGAGCGCTGGAAGCGACTCGGGGACATGGGCATCCACGGCCTGGCGATGCCCAGTGAGTTTGGCGGACTCGAGCTCGGCGCATTGGCGACCGTCAGCGCTTTGGAGAGCCTCGGCTACGGTTGTCGCGACGGAGGACTGCTCTTCGGCGTGACCGCTCAAATGTTTAGTGTGCAGGCACCGATCCTGCGCTTCGGTAGCGATGAGCAGAAGCAGCGTTACCTACCGGCCTTGGTGCAGGGCGATCTGATCGGGGCCCACGCCATGACGGAACCCGACTCCGGCTCGGACAGTTTCGCGATGAAGACGAGCGCCGTGCGAGACGGCGACGACTACGTGCTCAACGGCAACAAGACGTTTGCCACCAACGCCCCGGTTGCCGACATGTTGTTGGTCTTTGCCACCGTCAACCCGGAGCGCGGATTCTTCGGCGTCACGGCGTTTCTGGTCGATGCCAAGACCCCAGGGGTGGAGGTGAGCAAACCGATCGAGATGATGGGCTTGCGCACCACGCAGATGGGCGAGGTCGCCTTCGAAGATTGCCGCATCCCCGTTTCTGCGCGTTTGGGCCGCGAGGGCAACGGCGCCACCATCTTCAAGCACTCCATGGGCTGGGAGCGGGGCAGCATCTTGGCGACGGCGGTCGGCACCATGCAGCGCCAACTCGAGGTGTGTGTCGACTACGCCAAGACGCGCCACCAGTTCGGGCAACCCATCGGCAAGTTCCAGGCCGTGTCGCACCGCATCGCGGAAATGAAGGTGCGCCTCGAATCCGCGCGCATGTTGCTCTACAAGTGGGCTTGGAAGCGGGACCAAGGCGAGGATGGCGAGCAGGATGCCGCCATGGCCAAGCTCGTGCTCAGCGATTGTCTGGTCAAGTCGTCCCTCGATGCCGTGCTCATCCACGGCGGGTACGGCTACTGTACCGAGCTCGAGCTCGAGCGCGAGCTGCGCGACGCAGTTTCGGCAAAGATCTATTCGGGCACGTCCGACATACAGCACAACTTGATCGCTCGCGGCCTCGGCCTGGGTTGAGCTAGCACGTTGAGATAGAAGGTTCGCATGGAGTACCTGCTCAGCCATCTCCTCGAGAACACGGTTGCACGTCACCCCCAACGGCCCGCCGTCGAATTCAACTCGACGATCGTGACCTACGAAGAGTTGGCGGCGCGCGTGGATCGTCTGGCGGGGGCGCTACGCGACAACGGCATGCGCGCCGGAGACCGAGTCGGTGTTCACCTGAACAAGAGCATCGAGAGTGTCGTCGGTGTGCTGGCAACGCTCCATGCCGGCGGGGTCTTCGTCCCTCTCGACCCCATGGCGCCGCCGCAGCGCATCGCGTACATCGTCGCGGATTGCGAGATCCGTTTCCTGGTCACCGACGCCGACAAACTCACGCGTTTGGCGTCGGACCAGCAGCTCGCCGAGCATCACTTGCAGGCGGTGTTCGTGGCTGGGCCCAAAGCGGTCGCGGAGACGCCCGCCAACGTCGCGTCCGTGATCCCGTGGAGTGAGCTCGACTCAGCGCCGAGCTTTGGCGCGCCCGAGCGTCGCGTGTCGACGGACTTGGCGTACATGCTCTACACGTCCGGTTCTACTGGTAACCCCAAGGGCGTCATGATTTCGCACTTGGCCGCCCTGACCTTCGTGCAGTGGGCAACGGAGAAGTTCCAGCTCACGCCCGAGGACGTGCTGTCGAACCACGCGCCATTTCATTTCGATCTGTCCACCTTCGACCTGTACGCGAGCTTCAAGGCCGGCGCCAAGGTCGTGCTCTTGCCGGAATGGGCCAGCGCCTTCCCTGGGCGTTTGGTCAAGCAGATCGCCGACAAGGGGATCACGGTCTGGTACTCGGTGCCTTCGGCTCTGATCCTGATGCTGAACAAGGGCAAGTTGGCAGAGGCGGAGCTACCGAAGCTTCGAACGATCCTGTTCGCGGGTGAGGTCTTCCCGATCAAATACCTGCGGGCATTGCACCAAGCGATCCCACACGCTCGCCTGTTCAATCTCTACGGGCCGACGGAGACGAACGTCTGCACGTACTACGAGGTGACGGAGATCCCCGACGATCGTGTCGAGCCCTTCCCGATCGGCAAAGCGATCGACAACCACGAGTGCTTCGCCGTCAACGCGGATGGCCAGCGCTGTGGTGTCGGGGAGGAAGGCGAGCTGCTGGTGCGGGGTCCAGGCCTACTCACCGGCTATTGGAAGCTCCCCGAGAGGACGGCTCAGTCGCTGCACGAAAACCCCTGTCCGAACGATACCGAAGACCTGGTCTATCGCACCGGGGACTTGGTGACGTTGGAACCCGACGGCAACTACACCTACGTCGGGCGCATCGACCACATGGTGAAGATCCGCGGTTACCGCGTCGAACTGGGTGAGGTCGAGGCAGCGCTGTACGAACACCCCCAGGTCAAAGAGGTGGCCGTGGTCCCCGTCGCGGACGAGGAACTCAACGACCAGCTGCGTGCCCACGTCGCGCTCCACGCTCCCGTTCCGGAGTCGGAACTCGTGGCGGTCTGCGCCGCTCGTTTGCCGAAGTACATGGTACCCGAGTTGTGGGTTTTCGAAGAGAATCTGCCGAAGACGTCGACGGGCAAAATCGATCGACAGAAACTGTCCCGCGCGGACTAAAGAAGCCACTGAGACGCTCGATTGCCTACCGTGCCCGAGCCGACCGAACATCAACCGAACAGGAGTACCCATGGACCCGAAAGAAAAGATCCGAGCTGAGATGGAACGCCGTCTCAAGGGACAGCAGATCGAGCTCAAAGACGACACCTCGCTACTCAACTCGGGCGTGATCGACTCCGGTGCGGTGTTCGAGCTGGTCGAGTTCGTCGAAGGTGAGTTCGGCATCAAGGTCGACGACGACGAGATCGTGCCCGAGAACTTCGAGTCGATCGACGCCATCGCTCAGCTCGTCGCCGCCAAGGGTTGAGCGGATCTCGGCCCCAGCGCGTGGCGGAGTCGCAGCTCGCGCTCTCGCGGGGGCCGAGCTTCACATCGCGCTCTGGCCGCCAGCGGCGCTAGGCGGGGAGCGGGGCATCGAGCCTCGCTTGCCGCCCGAGGGCTCTCGAAATGAGCGAGCGATTCGATTCGTGAATGCTCATTCGAGGTACCAGAGGCGTTCAGCGCCTGGAGAGGTTGGCGCCGACCCTGTAGAGCAGGAGAAAGAGTGCGTTGGCCACGATGATGGCCAAGACCGATAGCGTGATGCCGATGGCGCCGAGCCCCGACGACTCGTGCTGCATGGTCCAGACGAACTGGGCCACGCACAGCAGAGATACGAAGACCAGCGTGTAGCTGCGGTCGATGCGGTCGACGATCAGAGATCCGAGTGGGGCTCCGACCGCGACCACGGGCGCAGCGGCGAGCCAGTGCGAGAACACGCCAGGCTGCATCTGGTCGGTCGCGGTCTGCGTCACCAGCCCGACCACGCTGGTGAACGCCATCAGCAGAACGGAGGTGGGGATCGCGATCTTCAGATCCGCTCGGCACAGCAAGACCAGCACGACGTAGATGAGCATGTCGACGCCGACACCGGTGATCGACGAGACCAGCGCGCCGCCGAACAAGCCCACCGCAAAGCCAGAGACGCGGTCGAAGGTAGCTGCCGTGGGCAGGATGCCGACGAGCCTGACCAGGTCTTTGACCTTGAGCAAGTGCAGCAAGCCGAAGCTCGCCCACAGCACGGCGAAGGCGACCTTGATCAGCAACCCCGAGACGTAGGGCGCGATGTAGAGCAGGCCCAGGGGCGTACCTATGGCGCTGCCGACGAATCCGGAGCGCAACATCACCCACTCGAGCGGCTGGCGACGATTGAGGATGAAGAGCGAGGCGCTGACCATGCCGATCGACTGAATCGCGAAACTGAAGTCGCGTCCCAACGTCGCCGGGAAGTCGAAACCCAGAACCAGTACGGGAAAGCCCACCGTACCTCCGCCCATGGGGGTGGAGCCGGCAACGAAGGAACCCAGCGCCATGGCGAACGCGATGGGCCAATTCTCGAGCACCGTCGACCACGAGCCGGACAGGGTCACGTAGGCCAGCCAGGTTGCGTAGAACGTGCCGGCCACCGTCAGGAAGGGGGCGAACTTCCGCAGACGCCGGGAAAAGAGCGAGCCGGAGACCGGCCTATCGGGAGCGGCGACGCTCATAGGGGTTAGCTCACTGGGCGAGCGGTAAGCGCGACGCCTTCTCTTTTGGTACGCAGAACAGATTTACCTGAAGCGATGACTCCTTCCAGCGTTGGGTCGCGCCTTCGGGAGAAAACGGGGAGAACAAGTCGCTTTGGTAGTCGTACGTGAACAAAGCGTAGCCCTTGTTCGTCAGCCACTCGATCGCCCCCTTCATCTCGTCGGGTGTGTACTCGATGAAGATGTGGGGGTGATGCTTGTCGATGGTCTTTTCCAAACCGAGCAGGACTTGGAAGTCGAGGCCCTCCACGTCGATCTTGACGATGCTGGGAGCGAGTTCGAGCGTGTCGAGAGGCACGACGTCGACGTCTTGGCTCTCGTAGCGCATGGCCTTCTGGATGCGCGGGGAGAAGTCGCGTGCCACGATGTGCTGCGAGTAGGAGCGGTCACCCGAGGTCATCGTATGGATGGGGATGCCGCGGTAAACGGGCGTCACCAAGGTGATGCGTGCCGGCTCCTTGCCGGCCCCGAGGATGCGGTACTCGAAACCGGAGATGCGCTTCTTCACTCGCTCGAGCGCCGGCTCGTGGTAGCGGCTCGCCTCGATGGACAGGATGTCGTAGGGCAGCCCGAGCGCGCGGAAGCCGAGGGCGGAGATGCCCGAGTTGGCACCGACGTCGAGGATCAAACCTTTGTCCCCTTCCACCAGATGGCGCATGCCGAGGAAGTCCTTCTCGTGGGGGAGCAGGAACTTCAGATGTGGTGCGAGGCGCCAGCTGAAGTACCAAGCGTGTGGGCTCTTCTTGACCAGCGTGATGCCGTAGCCGATGACGTTTCTCAAAGCGGAATTCTGGATGGGCATTGCTGGTCTCCTGAGTCGCGCCGACTATACCGCTCGGCCGCGTCGACGCAACAGCGCCGAGAGTTCCTCTTTGGTGGCAATGCGCAGGACGAACACGCAGACCAAGAAGGCCACCAGTGCAGCTGTAGTGGCCAGCCACGGGTGCTGGGGAAAGGCGCGGATGGGAAGCCAACACAGCACACCCACGCCGCAGGTCAGCCACATCTTCGAGCGCGCCAGGATCCCTCCTAGCTGAAACTGCCAATACGCGGTGATCGCGGCGGCGGTGACGCTGACCACGAGGGCGATGGAGATGGCCAGCCCGCCCAGGGTCGGCAGGAGCGCCGCCACCGTAGCGACGAAGGCCAAGAATGCGCTGACGCCCAGATAGATCCCTCGTCGCGGCTCTTTGCGCAGAATCAGGACTACCTGCGACGTGCGAACGACGTTCATCGGGAAGAACGTGAGCATCAGCACGTTCAGATGCTCGATGATGTTGACGAACTTGCCGCCGACCGCGACGCTGATGACCGCTTCTCCCACGCCCGCGATCGTCAGGTACACACCCGTCGCTGCGATCGTGAGGTACTTGAGGCTCATGCCGAGCCAACCCTCGACCTTCTCGCTTTCACCGCTCAGGTAAATGCTCGTGAGCGATGGGACTAGGGCCGCACCGACCTGGGCGAAACCCGTCGTGAACGCCAGAACGACGGCGCTCGACAGGCTGTAGTTCGAAACCGCCGCACGGTCGCCGGTGAATTCGAGGATCAGCGACTCCCCCGCGCGCCAAGAGGCACCCAACATCAGGTTCGCGAAGAACAACAGGGCACCGAAGCCGAAATGCGCGTGGAGCGTTTGCCGGTTCCAAACCTCCGCGCCAAAGCTCAGGTAGCGCCACGACAGGGAGCCGACCAGCAGGAAGAAGCCCAGCTCGATCGCGGCCAGAGTGTAGATGGCAGCGACGGGGTCCGCCAGCAACCCCAAGACCAAGAGCGCGAGCACGAGTAGCAGTCGTTGCGCGGAATCCCTGCCCATCCACAGGTTCACCTTGTTCAGGCCGTACGCTAGCTCGATGCCGGAGCGGGACAGGACCATCAGGATCATCGAGCCGGTGGCGACCAGAACGCAGTGCACCGGCAATTCCGGGAGCAAGCGTCGGGCGGCAACGTAGAAGACCGCCGCCATGGGGGTGGCGAGCGCGGCGCGCGCCCAAAAATACTGCGAGTACAGGGTCCGCACCATGTCCTCGCGGCCGTCGTGCAGATAGCCGGGCACGAAGCGACCGAGCACCGAAGCGCCACCCAAGGCCGTTCCGAGCATGGCCAGCGCGAGGAACGAAATGATGGTAGCAAGCTGAGCGTACTGCTCTGGTCCCATGGCCCTGGGAACCATCGCGACGAAGGCTACCAAACCGACGTATTCGGCGGCTTTCCATAGGGCGACCCGGCGACCGTCGCGAGCGGTCATGACCTTGGCGCGTCGCGGAGTCGTCGACGCAGTCTGCGTTTGCGTGGTCATCGAGTGCTTTCCATCACCTGCCTGGCGAAGTCGATGACTTCGTACACGTTGTCAATCTTGGAGCCCATGATGCAGGTCAGTCCTGGCAGCCCATAGTCGCGCTTGAACAAGATGGGACGACCATCGTCCACCTCGTTGCGCGGCAGCACCGTCTTGATACCCCAAAGCGAGTCTTCGTACGTGCTGCGCGCCAACGCGGGCAAGTAACGCACGGCATCCTTGAGCATGTGTTGGTAGTGGCTGCGACGCGCGGCGGTCGCTTCCATTTCGGACGGATCCCGAAACGTCGCCTTGGGATCGTCGCGCCACTCCAGGTGGGGGGTGTAGCGCACGTGGCTCAAAGAGTGCAGCCCGCGCGCCGGAAAGGGCATGACGGAGAAGAACGGACCACACATGACGGTGATGCCCATGCTGGCCAACTCGGTGGGGGGCCGGATCAGGCACATCTCCGTCCACTCGTGCTTCAACGGAACCAGTGGAAGCCCCGAGCGGTGCAGGAGCTGGTTCAGTCGCGAGTACGTGCAGTTGAATACGTTCCGCGCGCTCACCTGACCAGGGTACTGGCCTGTCAGGCTCAGGGTCAGCTCGTCAGCGCTGCGCTCCACCCGGGTTGCGACGGTGCCGGTACGTTGCTCGACGCCAGCGGCTTGCAGTCGGTGTCGGGCTTTGAGCTTGAGTTTCGAGGCATCGAAGGCCACCTCCCGCACTCGGAAGACGTTTTCGACCAGGTTCGGGTCGAACAACGCCTTCACCGCCTTGGGAGCTTGTTCGATCGGTGCGCCGATGCGGTCACAGAAGAGCTTGAACTGGTTGGCGTTGACGTGGGAGAAGCGCCGCGCGATGGCGTAGTACTTCTCGAACTCGCCGTCGACGCACTCCTCGTAGTCGCTGATAAAGCGATCGAAGTTAACCCTGGAGCGGGCACCGGTGACCAGGCTCCTCGGGTAGTGGTAGCCGTTGTGAACGCGCGCCTGATTGACGTAGGAGGCCTTCTGCAGCAGGTCGCTCTCAGCCTCGACCAGCAGAACCGAGCACCCGAAGCGCTCCTTCAGATCCGCGGCCAATACGCTTCCGTAGAAGCCACCGCCGATGACTATTGCGCCAAAGCGCTCCATGTTTCCGCCGTGGAGCTATGTCATGGTCTGCAATGAAAGACCATGGCGAAAGCTGCGCTCGGGCTGCCTGCGAAGCGCACGTGCTGCTCGCGCGTGGGAACGGGTTCGGGGTGAAACATGGCCGGCGGAAGCGTCGAACGGCGGGCCTGGTCGCCTCCGAGGTAGCGGCAAAACCCGTAGTCTATTCGCGAGAATGGTCTACAAGGCTATCGGAGACCGACCGTGGCTATTGTCGCCGATTGTTTCGTATCGATCGTTGCACCTCTCCAGAACGACGCGGACATCGTGGGCGAGTACGTCGACGAAGTGATGGCGATGTTCCGGCAGAGCTACGAGAACTATGAGCTCGTGCTCGTCGATGACGGTTCGACGGACGACACGGTGTCGGTCGTCAAATCGCTCTTGCTGCGCCACGACCATCTACGGCTGATTCGGCTGTCGCGGCGTTTCGGCCAAGAGATCGCCATCTCGGCGGGTTTGGATTCCGTCATCGGCGACTACATCGCCGTGATGCTGCCCGACAGCGACCCTCCCCAGCTCGTGCCCAAGATGGTGGAGCAGTCGCGTTCCGGAGTGGGCGTGGTGTACGGCGTGCGCGCGCACCGCAAGAAGGAGCCGATCCTTCTTCGACTCGGCGCCGGGGTTTTCTATTGGTTGTGTCGGCGGGTGCTGCAGCTTCAGCTGCCGAAGAACGTCACCCATTTTCGGGTCCTGTCGCGTCAGGCCGTCAACGCCATCGTGCAGATCCGAGACCAGAATCGCTACTTGTCGGCGCTCAGCCAGTACGTCGGCTTCGCCGAGCAAGCGGTCATCTACGAGCCCATCTCGCGGCGCTCGAAGCCGCGCCGCAAGAGCCTGGGCGACGCGCTGAACTTGGCCGTCAACATCATCGTCGCCAATTCGCTCTACCCCTTGCGCTTGGCTGCGTGGATGGGCTTCTTGTTGGCGTTCGCCAACGTGCTCTACATGCTCTTCGTCTTGGCCGTCTTCCTGCTCAAAGAGACGCCGCCGGAAGGCTGGTCGACGATGTCGATGGTCAACGCGGTGATGTTCTTCTTCATCCTGTTGATCCTGGCGATCGTCTCGGAGTACCTCGGGCGGCTGTTCAACGAGGTGAAGGGGCGCCCGCTGTATTACGTCCAAGAAGAAGCGAACAGCTCGGTTCTGGTTTCCGGCGAAGAGCGAAAGAACGTCGTCACCGAAGCAGAGCAGGAGAGCTGAGTGACTTCCGAGTGGCAAGTCCCGGCGTATGATCGCCACGAGTTTTCGCCCAAACGCCATCGCTATTGCGTTGCCGTTTTCGTGATCAACGAAGGCAAGAAGCTGCTCGCACAGCTCGAACGCATGGCGCCGCTGTCCGAACAAGTCGACATCGTGGTGGCAGACGGCGGTAGTAGCGATGGCTCCACCGAGCACGCGCTCTTGCGCGAGCGTTCCGTCAACACGCTGCTGGTCAAGACGGGCGCGGGCAAGCTCAGCGCCCAGATGCGCATGGCCTTTCAATGGGCGCTCGACCGCGGCTACGAAGGTGTCATCACCATCGACGGCAACGGCAAAGACGACGTTTCCGCCATTCCCCTGTTCGTCTCGGCGTTGGACGCGGGGTTCGACCACGTGCAGGGGTCGCGCTTCGTGCAGGGCGGCAAAGCCATCAACACGCCGAAGAGTCGTTATTGGGGCGTGAAGCTGCTGCATGCCCCGGCGATCTCGCTCTCCGCGGGCTTGCGCTACACGGACACGACGAACGGTTTTCGAGCCTACAGCCGTCGCCTGCTGCTCGATCCACGGGTCGCGCCCTTTCGCGACGTGTTTGGCGCCTACGAGCTCCACTACTACCTCGCCATCCGCGCGGCGCGGCTCGGCTTCAAGTGCGGCGAGCTACCCGTGACACGCGCCTACCCTGACGGCGGCAAAGTCCCCACCAAGATATCGGGTTTTCGGGGCAACGCGCTGATCCTCGAAACGCTGTTCAAGGCGTGTCTACGCCGCTTCGACCCCTGAAAACGGCCCACGAAAGAAGACCCAATGACGACTGCACTGATCGGACACACGGGATTCGTCGGCGGCACGCTGATGCGTCAGACGTCGTTCGACGACTTCTACAACTCGAAGAACATCGGCGACATCGCCGGCAAGCAGTACTCGCTCATCGTCTGCGCGGGCGCCCCTGCCGTCAAGTGGAAGGCCAACAAGGAGCCCGATGAGGATTGGGCGGGGCTGCAGCGCTTGATGGAGCCTCTGGGGCGCGCTCAGGCCGAGCACGTCGTGTTGATCTCCACGGTGGACGTCTACGATCCGCCGATCGACGTGGATGAAGACACCTCGATCGACCGCACCGCGGGGCACGCCTACGGGCGTCACCGATTGCTGCTCGAAGACTTCGTCTCGGAGCGCTTCGAGACGACGGTGCTGCGGCTTCCGGGCCTCTTCGGACAAGGGCTGAAGAAGAACATCATCTACGACCTGCTCAACGACAACATGCTCGACGCCGTGTGCCCTCAGAGCGCGTTTCAGTTCTACAGCCTGACGCGGCTGTGGAGCGACATCGAGCGAGTGCGCGAAGCGGGGCTGTCGCTCATGAACGTGGCGACGGAGCCGGTGACCGTCGCAGCGGTGGCGAAAGAAGCTTTCGGCGTCGACTTCGAAAACCCCAAAGCGCTGAAGCCCGCCCGCTACGACATGAAGACGAAAAACGCGGCCGTGCTCGGCGGCAAGGGGGAGTACATTCAGACGGCGGCCGAAGTTCTTTCGGACATGGCGGCGTTCGTCGAGCAGCAAAGGAGCCAGGGCCAATGAAGCTCGCCATCAGCAACATCGCCTGGGCGATGGACGACATGGAGCGCGTGGCAGCGGTGATGGCCAAAAAGGGCATCACCGGCGTCGAGATCGCCCCGACGACCAAATGGCAAAGCCCGACGCAGGTGCCCGACGCGGAGCTCGCCGCGTTCCGCGACAGCTGGCAGAGCCACGGCATTCAGATCGTGGCTTTGCAAGCCTTGCTCTTCGGGCACCCGGAGTTGACGCTCTTCGAGGGCGCGGCAGAGCGTGAAGCGACTCTGGAATACCTGGCCAAGATCGCTCATGTCGGTGCGGTGCTGGGAGCTGGTCCGATGGTGTTTGGCTCGCCCAAGAACCGCCGCGTCGAGGGGCTGTCCGCAGCAGAGGCGCATGACATCGCGGTCGACTTCTTTCACCGCGCCGGCGAGGTCGCGAAGCGTGAGGGCACGCTCTTGTGTTTGGAGCCGAACCCGAAAGACTACCACTGCAACTTCGTCACCGAGGCGGCCCAGGGCTACGAGCTGGTCGAAGCCGTCGCCAGTGAGGGCTTCTGCCTGCATTTGGATGCAGCGGGCATGACCCTGGCCGGCGACGAGCCCGCGTGCATCACGCGTTACGCCGGGCGGCTGCGACACTTCCACGTCAGCGAACCGTACCTGGGACGCGTCGGGCTGGCCAACGAGCACGCCACCGTGCCGCACCGCGAGTTCGCTTCGGCGCTGCGCGCTGCGAACTACGCCGGGTGGTGCTCGGTCGAGATGCGCAACCCCGGGCTGGACGACATCGCCGAGGAGATCGAGCGCGTGCTCAGCTTCTTGGTCGAGGTATACGGCCCGGCGTCGTGAGGTTTTTGCGCGGTATGTGGCGTGCGGTCGTGCGCGCGATGCGGCGCGGTACGTGGCGTGCGGTTGTGCCAACGTCGCAAACGATATAGAAGCTACTGCTGTCATGCGTCGCATCGGCTACCTCGTGCCGGAGTTTCCGGGTCAGACTCACGCCTTCTTCTGGCGCGAGCTGAAGCGGCTGAAGGAGCTGGGGGTCGAGGGCCGTCTGATCAGCACCCGACCGCCGCCCGCCGGGCTCGTGTGTCACGCGTGGTCGCAAGAGGCGATTTCGGCGACGCACTATTTGACGCAACCGGGCGCGACGCTGGCGGCACAAACGACTGCAGCAGTGGCTCGACATCCGCTGTCGTGGGCACGCTGTCTGTCCGCGATCCCGCGAGCCGAGGGGCTGACCGCCAAGGGGCGCGGGCGCTTGGCGGCGCTGGCGCTGATGGGCGTGCAGCTCGCCGTGCTAGCGAAGAACGAAGGCTTTTCGCACGTGCACGTTCACTCCGCGGCCGACGCGGCGCACGTTGCGATGTTCGCGCGACTGTTCGGCGGTCCCAGCTACAGCTTGACCTTGCACGGCCCGGTTTCCGACTACGGTCCGAACCAGAAGCAGAAGTGGCAGCACGCAGCTTTCGGCATCGTCATCACCCAACGTCTTCTCGGTGAAATGCAGCGAGACATCGGCGCGGGGTTTTTGCCCAAGTTGGAAGTCGCTCCGATGGGAGTGGACGTCGATGCCTACGTTCGCTCCAGTGACTATCAGCCGTGGCAGGGCACTGGTCCGCTGAAGATCTTCTCGTGCGGCCGTCTCAACCCGGTCAAGGGCCACGCCGAGCTGGCCGAAGCGGTGTGTCAGTTGCGGCAACGCGGGATGGACGTGCGCCTCCGCATCGCGGGGCAAGACGACGCTGGGGGTCAGGGCTATCGCTCGACGCTGCTCGAGCGCTTGCGCTCGCTGGGGGCAGGGGACGCTGTCGAACTCATCGGCGCGGTACCTGAATCGCAGGTTCGCGCCGAGTTGGAGGGTGCGCACCTGTTCGCGCTGGCGAGCCACCACGAGCCGTTGGGCGTCGCGATCATGGAGGCGATGGCGCTCTCGCTTCCCGTCGTCGTCACCTCCGCCGGTGGTGTGCCCGAGCTGGTGGATGACGGCATCGATGGCTTGCTCGTACCGCCCAAAGAGCCCGCACGCATGGCGGAGGCGATCTCTCAGCTTGCCAACGATCCGACGCGAGCCGTGGAATTGGGGCGTAAGGCACGTTCCAAGGTGGAGCAATCCTTCGATAGCGGTCGCAGTGCGAAACTGATCGCAGAGCTGTCGTCGGCTGCGAAGTGACGGTTCGTTTGCTTGGCCGCGCCGCGCTGGGTGAGCGCCGGCAAAGCTCGCGACTTCTGGCCAGGCGATTGAGGCGCGTCGTGAGCGAGCATCGCACCCGGGCCGTGCTGGACACTGGCTGCGGTAACGTCTAGCGTAGCCGCGCTCGTGTCCAAGACGCCAAGGGTTCTACTGATCGCGGAGGCTGCCAACCCGGAATGGGTGAGTGTTCCACTCGAAGGCTGGTCTCATGCTCATGCCATTTCAGCGCTGGTAGACGCCCACGTGGTGACTCAAGTGCGCAACCAGGGGGCGATGGAGCGCGCGGGCTGGCAACAGGGTCGCGAGTTCTCGGCCATCGACAGCGAGGCTGTCGCGGCGCCGATCAGCAAAGCCAACGATTGGCTGCGTAAGGTGACCGGCCTGGGTTGGACGCTGACGACCGCACTAGCGAGCGTTCCTTACTACTCCTTCGAGCACAAGCTCTGGCAGCAGTTCGGTGCCCGCATCCAGGCGCACGAGTTCGACATCGTGCACCGTTTGACGCCGCTCTCGCCAACCGTGCCGAGTCTCACCTTGGCCACCAAGTGCCAGCAGGCTGGGGTGCCCTTCGTGTGGGGGCCGGTCAACGGCGGGGTACCGTGGCCCAAAGAGTTTTCGGAGGTGCAGCACGCGGAAGGCGAGTGGCTCTCCTACGTTCGGGATGCGCATCACCTGCTGCCTGGCTACCGTCGCACGCGTGAGTTGGCCTCGGCGCTGATAGCCGGTTCGATGTCGGCGTGGGAGCAGTTCGGGCAGCACCAAGACAAGTGCGTCTACATTCCGGAAAACGCCGTCGTGCCGGAGCGCTTTCCACGCTCCGTTAGCCCACGACAGGAGGGCCCGTATCGGATCGCCTTCGTGGGCCGCCTGGTTCCATACAAGGGCGCGGACATGCTGATCGAAGCGGCAGCTCCGCTGATCCGGGAGGGCAAGGTCGTCGTCGACATCATCGGTGACGGGCCCGAGATGCCGCGGCTCGAGGCCCTGCGCGAGCGAGAGCAGTTGGGCGATGGGGTGCTGTTGGAGGGTTGGGTGCCTCACGAAAAACTGCAGGATCGGCTCCTGCAGAGTCAGTTCTTCGGCTTCCCCAGTGTGCGGGAATTCGGCGGCGCGGTCGTCTTGGAGGCCATGGCCACCGGGCTCGTCCCAGTCGTGGTCGGCTATGCTGGCCCCAACGAGCTCGTCTCGGATGCGACCGGCGTGCGGGTACCCATCGGACCCCGCCAGAGCGTGATCTCAGGCATGCGCGCCGAGCTCAGCCGCTTGCTCGACGAGCCCGAGCTGGTGGCAGAGATGAGCCGCAAGGGGCGCGAGCGCGTGATGAGCAAGTTCACTTGGGCCGCAAAGGCGAGCCAGGTGGTGGAGGTCTATCGCTGGGTGTTGGGCGAGCGCGATCGACCCAATTTCGGCATGCCGTTTCCGGACGCATGAGCGTCGGGTGGACGCCGATGAGGTCTGCGTGATACGACGCTTCGTGTCGTAAAACGGCGACGTTCGAGGCCTGTGACGAGCTGAGACACACACTGAGTAGACGGCAAGCTGAGCAAACGCGACGCGTGAGCAAACGGTGAGTAACTAGAGGAGCAGACGATGGGACTTGGTTCGGTAAGGCGCACCGTATTGGTGACGGGGGCCGCGGGCTTCTTGGGGTCGCATCTCGTCGACCGGCTGTTGGCAGAGGGCTTCGAAGTCGTGGGCATCGACTCGTTGATGACGGGCGATCTGACGAATCTCTCTGAAGCGTCCCGCAACCCTCACTTCCATTTCCAGCTGGGGGACGTGCGAGAGCCGCTCCACGCCTACGCGGAGATCGTCTTCAACTTCGCCTGCCCGGCCTCTCCCATCCACTACCAGCACGACCCTTACGCCACCTTCACCACCAGCGTGCTCGGTGCTCAGCGTCTGATCGAGATGGCGCGAGGTGGGCGCTGCACCATCATTCATGCCTCCACGTCGGAAGTGTACGGCGATCCGAACGTTCACCCGCAGCCAGAGACGTACTGGGGCAACGTCAACCCCATCGGTCCGCGCGCGTGTTACGACGAAGGCAAGCGCGGCGCAGAGACCTTGCTCATCGACGCCAAGCGCTCGTGGGGAGTGGATTCGCGCATCGTGCGCATCTTCAACACCTATGGTCCGCGCATGGCTTTCAACGATGGCCGCGTGGTGTCGAACTTCATCATCCAGGCACTCAAGGGTAACCCCATCACCCTGTTCGGCGAGGGCACCCAGTCGCGCTCCTTCTGCTTCGTGGACGACTTGATCGAAGGCTTCTTCCGCGTGGCGGCGTTGCCGGAGCTGGACGGCCCGATGAACCTCGGTAACCCCACCGAGTTCACGATGCGGGAGCTCGCCGAGTTGGTGCTCGAGATCACGGGTTCGGATTCGAAGATCGAACATCGTCCACTGCCGACGGACGACCCCAAGCAACGCAAGCCGGACACCACCAAGGCGCAACGACTGATCCAGTTCGAGCCCAACATCCCGCTGCGCGTGGGGCTGGAGCGCACGATCGAGAACTTCCGTCAGCGGCTCGCCACGGATTGATCCGCGGAGAAGGTGTCCCGTGAACCTCAAGTACGCACGCATCCGAGCTTTCAAGGCGGTGCTGCTGCCGATCTCGCAGGCCATTCGCGTGCGGCGCATGCGCGAATTCGAAGAGCGAGTACCGCTGACAGAGGGCATGAGCGTGCTCGACCTCGGGGGGCAGCCGAGCATCTGGGAGATGGTCTCGGTGCCGCTCAATCTGACGATCCTGAACCTGCCCGGGATCGCCAGCAAAGAGAGCCCGGGCCGGCACCAGGTGACCTACGTCGAGGGCGACGCCTGCAACGTCACGCAGTTCGGCGATCAGAGCTTCGACCTCGTGTTCAGCAACAGCGTGATCGAGCACGTCGGGCCCAAAGAGCGCCAAGTCGCCTTCGCGTCCGAGGTCCGTCGTTTGGGGCGCTCGTATTGGGTGCAGACGCCGGCGATCTGGTTTCCCATCGAGGCGCACTCGGGCATGCCGTTCTGGTGGTTTTACCCGCAGTCCGTGCGCGATCGCATCTTGGAGCGCTGGAGTCGCAAGCTCCCGGGTTGGTCCACCATGGTGGCTGAGACGCGTGTGCTCTCCTTGGAGACGATGCGCGAGCTCTTCCCCGAAGCACAGATCTACACCGAGCGCATGGGGCTCGTGCCCAAGTCCTACTCGGCCTACTACGTGCCGAACGCGTGAGCCGCAGCCCGCGGGCGGCTGAGCATCGGTGGCGAATCAAATCCGGCGGCTCGTGGGCGGCTCGGGATCGATTCGAAATCGAATTCGGCGGCTCGCGGGCGGCTCGGGATCGATTCGAAATCGAATTGGGCCGCTCGCGGGCGGCTCGGAATCGATTCGAAATCAAAATTGGGCCGCTCACGAGCCGGAAAAATTGATTTGCAATCAATTCGCACGGCTCGCGAGCGCGTGCATCTTGATTGGGCATCGACGGGTACGGCTCGCGAGCGGCCGAGAATCGATTGGGAGGCGTCGACTCCCGCCCGCGGGCGCCCGCAGTCAGCACCAGGCACTACCGCGGCCGCTCGCGGGCGCTCTGCCCTGACTCAGGGAACGCAGGTCGGGGTGCCGCTGGTGTTGCAGCGCTGGTCGCTGGCGCAGGCGGGATCACAGGGCGAGGTGCCCGAGCGACACACAGGGTACTCGTTCGGGTAGGTTTCGCGCTGGTAGGTCTGGCACGACGTGTTGCCGGGGCAGTCTTGTGTCGTGCTGCACGGCGTCTCGCAGGTCGTGCCGCCGAAGCAGTAACCGCTCTGACATTGCGACCAGTCGTTGCAGAAGGCGCCGTCCGCGCCAGCGCCAGGTTGAGCACACGTGCGGGCGCCGACGGGACCACCGCAGACGCTGCCTTCGGGGCAGTCCGCACTCAAGGTGCAGGTGTCGGTCGTGCACTGCCCGTTCATGCAGATCCGCTCCTGTGGGCAGTCCGAGTTCACACGACACTCGGGGATGCACCTGGGGTTGGCGGGCGCGTTGTCGCAGCGCTGGTCCGCATCGCAGACGGGGGAGCAGAGGGTGGCCGTGGCTTGGCAAATGGCGAGCTCGCCGGGGAAGTTCTGAGGTTCGAAGTTGCGGCACGTATCGCCGCCGCTGCAGTCGTTGGTGGTCTCGCAGGGCGAGGCGCAGGTGTTGCCGTTGAAGCAGTAAGCGCTCCGGCAGTCGGTCCAGCCGGCGCACAGCGCGCCGTCGGCTGCCGTTCCTGGTTGCACGCAGGTGAAGGCGCCCGCTGCCCCGCCGCACACGGTGTCCGACGGGCAGTCCGCGCCGCTGTCACAAGCCAGGGCCAGGCAGCGCCCGTCCAAACACACCCTGCTTTGCGGGCAGTCCTCGTGGCCCGAACACTCCGCCGCGCACACCGTCGGATCGGAGCACGTGCAAGCCTCCAGTTCCGCGTTGCACGAATAGCCTGCGGGGCACGCGCTGTCCAAGACTGAACAGGGAATGTCGCGCGCGCACTCCGAGAAGCCCCCGCTGCCCAGCACGCAGACGTCACCACCGCCGCAGCCACAGCCCAACGCCGAACAGGTGCCCAAGTCCAAGGGGGCGCCCTGCGCGACGACACATTCTTCGAGCCCCTCACAATCGTCGCGATAGCGACAGGTGCCGGGAGCTGCGCAGCGGCCGAAGGCCGCGCACTCGAGATCTTCGGGGCAGTCGTCGTCGTTGGAGCACACCTGCCCGCAGGTGGGGGAATACTGGCAGGAGCAGGCTTGGGTGATGTCGTCCACCGGTGGAGCTACCCCGCCGCAGACGTAGCCGTCGGCGGCGTCGCAGGCGTCGCAGTCGTCGTCGCGGAAGCACGTGCCCTCCGTGCGCTGGCCGTTGGTCAGGCACCAGGCTTGGTCATCGTCGCAGAAGCACAGGGCCGCGTCACACAAGCGCACGCGGCCGCCGGGGACGTCGACCGACGAGCACTCCAGGCCATCGTCGCAATCGGCAGTTCGCTGGCACGACTTGCGGCATTGCCCTTCGACGCACAAGCCGTCGTTGCAGTCGAGATCCCCATCGCAGGGGGCGGAGTTGATGCATTCGCCTCGCAGGCACACCTGGTCCTCGCCGCAACTGCACTCGGAACCGACGCAGTAGTACTCGCCTGCCCCTTCGACCAGGACACACTGCCCTTTGCCGGCGCAATCGGAGTTCTTTTCACAGGGCTCCAGGCACAGACCCCCTCGGCACTCCTGCTCCCCGACGCACTCTTGGGCGGAGGTGCAGGGGTTGGTCTGGGCGCAGATGCCGCCGCCGCCGCAGATCTCGTCGTCGGCGCAGTCGCAGCTGACGACCCCGCAGCGAGCGACGGCGTTTCCGGCCTCCACCTGAGAGACACACTCCCCCTCGGCGCAATCGGAGCGGTAGCGGCACTCTCGGTCCGCGGCGCAACGTCCGGAAGGTGAACAGTCGAGGCCGGTGGGGCAGTCGCCTTCGCTCTCGCACAGAATGCCGCACTCCAGATACGACTGGCAGCCGCACGCCTCCGAGACGCCGTCCAAGTCGAAGTTCAGCACTGAGCAGGCGTAGCCCTCGTAGTCGCCACAGGCGTCGCAGTCTTCGTCCCGGTAGCAAGTGCCACTGGTGCGGGCTCCGTTGGGTAGGCACCAGGCCTCGGGCTCCCCGCAGTTGCACAGGGCCGCCTCGCAACGGCGGATCCAGCGGGTACCGACCTGCACCGATTGGCACTCCATGCCCTCGGCGCACTCGGAGTTCTGCTCACAGGTGGCTCGGCACTGGTTGGTGATGCACACCCCATCCGGGCAGTCCCCGTCGTTGGTGCACGGCTCGGCGACGACACACTCGTCGTCGATGCACACCTCGTCGTTCGAGCAGTCGCAAGGCGGCGCCCCGACGCAGAAGTAGCCCCCGACCTCGGGCCGCAGGGCGCACTCACCCTTGCCCTTGCAGTCACCCTTTTCGATGCACGGGCTCAGGCACAGGCCAGCGCGGCACTCCTCGTCGTCGCTGCAGTCTTCGGCAGCCGAGCACACGGTCGTCTCGGCGCAGACTCCGGCATTACCGCAGACTTCGTCGTCATCGCAGCCACAAGTTGCCGTGCCGCAACCGGCGAAGGTCGTACCGTCCTGCTGTCGCAGACGACACTCACCTTCGCCGCAATCGGACGACTTTTCGCAGGGCAGGGTGCAGGTGCCGGCGCAGAAGCCCGAAGCACAGTCCGTTGCGTCTTCACATTCGTCGTCGATGTTGCCGAGCCCGCCCTGCAGACAATGGGCGCCGGCTTGGAGTTGGCCTGCGGTGGGCACGCAGACTTCCGACTCCAGGCAGTCCTTCTTCGCGGAGCAATCGTCGCGCATCGCGCAGACGCCGTTGCGGCAGGCGCCGACCGCACCGCAATCGGTATCGAGTTCGCACTCGACGTCACACAGTCCAGCTGCGCAGGTGCACAGGCCTGCTCGGCAAGTCGCTGGCGCGAGGCAGTCTTGGTCGCCGTCGCAGGCCTCTTCGTTGGAGCACAACAGCTGCCCGTCGCCGACGGCGATGGCGCGGTCTTCGTTGCACACGTCGAGCTCGACCAAACAGATGCCGACGCCCAGGTCGTCGAACTCGGTCGCTAGTGAACAGTTCGAGTCCGTCGGGCACTCACGACTGGAATCGCAGAAGTCGACGCACTGCTGGCGGCCGTTGGCGAGAATGGTGCACAGGCGGCTCTTGCAGTCCAACGCGCTGGTGCAGCTGTCGCCTGCTTCTCCGTCGCCCTCGCTGACGCACGTCCGGGTGTAGCCCCCGGCGCCCGGGGTGACGCCGCAGAAGCGGTCGTCGCTGCAGTCCTCGTCCGTGTCACAGGCTTGCGCCACGCAGCGGTCGTCGACGCAGTTCAGATCCGTCGGACAGTCCGCGTTCGCTTCACAGGACGGACCACAAGCCCCCTGATCACAAAGGCAGGCGGACTCGCCGGCGACGTTGGAGCAACGATAGCCAACCGAGCAACTGTCGGGGCTGCACGAGGTCAGGGTGGCACAAGACAGCCCCTTGTTCCCTTGGTCGGCGCAGACGCTGCCGTCGTTGCTGCAGCCGCACACCTCTTCTTGGCACACGGGAGAGCCGCTCCAGCTCGTGCCCTGGTCGTTGACGATGCCGACGCATTCCTCGCCCTCCTCGCACTCGCCGCTGGCGCGACAGGTCACGCGGCACTTGCCCGCGCGACACTGCTCCCCGGAGCCGCAATCGATGTTGCCGAAGCAATCCGCCGTGGGTTCGCAACCCGACAGCAGCGAGAGGAGCACGGCCACGAGCAGGCTCACGCAGGTGCTCGTGAGCAGGTGCCGGGCCATTGCACGAGCGTCGCGCGATTTCATGGCTACCAGGTACCCTACGCTCGGCGTGAGCGCAATCGAGAGCGGTATCCACCGGCAGCTCTGCCGAGATATCTCCCCCGCCGACCGCGGGGGGAGCTGCTTCACAGCTAGCCGGCTTTGGGCAGCTCAGGCGCGCGCAAGCGGCGAATACTGCTCCCTCAAAAGGGGTCGCACAAATTGACGGAGCGTTCCTCGTCGAAGCTCTGCCGCACGGCGTGGGCGATCTCCACCGCGCGCAGGCCGTCGAAGCCCTCCGCGATGGTCCGCTTGTCACCGCCGACCAATGCCACGAAGTCGCGGAACTCCAGCACGAACGTGTCGACCACGTTGAGCTGCCAACCCTTGAGCTTCTCCCGGGTGTTGAGCTTGGGAAACAGTTCGTAGCGGCGGTTGGGTTTGCCACCAGGCCTGTCCATCGTGACGACCATGCCGGCCATGGGCGCGTAGTAGCCCCAGGCCGTGCCTCGGGTTCCGTAGGCCGCGACGTAGAAACGATAGCCGCGCCATTCCGTCCACGACGACTGCAACGTCGCGGTGCGGTTGTCCTGAGATCGCAGCAGCGCAAACCCGTTGCCCTCCGCCCCGGGGATCTTCCACACGGCCTCGGAGTAGGATCCCATCACCGAGCGCACCTCGCCCAGCACGTGGCGCGTCAAGTCCAACAGATGGATGCCGTTGTCCATCAACGTACCGCCACCCATCACCTTCGGATCCGTCAACCAGGGCGCGCCCTGCAGCTCGCCCAAGCCCACGTGTCCTGCGTAGGAGCGAACGTGATCCAGATCGCCGATCTCGCCGGACTCGATGGCGCTCTTCACCAGCCGGATGGCAGCGAAGTAGCGGTGATTGAAGCCGGTCGCCAGCGTCAGATTGGCGTCCCGCGCGGCCTGCACCATCCTCTTGCAGCTCTCCACGTTGTTGGACAACGGCTTCTCACACAGCACGTGTTTGCCTGCCGCAAACGCGTCCAGCGTCATCTGCTCGTGCAGCTGCGGCGGGGTGCAAACCAACACCGCGTCCAACTGCCCCCAATCGAGCATCTCGCGATAGTCCGCGAAGACCTTCGCCCCATCGGGGCCCGCCACCTTGTGTGCGCGAACCTGATCCGGATCGCAGACCGCAGCGAGCGTGCAGTCCGGGCTCACCTCCAGAGCTTGAGCTCGAATGCCACCGATCCCACCAGCGCCAATCAGACCGAATCTCAACTTCATCGCTTGCTACGTCCTTCGAGTGCTGCCGCGGGCACCCTTGCCCGAACGAGGGAACCGTTGGTCGCCGTTGCCTTGAATGAAAAGCACAGCCGAAGTATCAGGGAGCGAGCCGAGTTACAAGCATGGCGCATCCACGGACTTCAGACACATTCCGCTGCCCTCGTTGTGAGGGCCCCGTTACGGAGCAGGAAGAGCACTTCCTGTGCGCGCCGTGCGAGGCCAGCTATCCCGTCGTGTGCGGCATTCCCGACTTCAGGGTGTTCCCCGATCCCTACATCAACCTCGAAGAGGACAGGGAGAAGGCGCGCAAGTTGGCGGACAAAGCTCAGTCGATGAGCTTCCTCGAGTTGGTCGACTACTACTTCAGTATCACCCCCGAGGTCCCCAAAGAGCTCGCGCTTCAGTACGCTGGGTGGATGACTTCGGGGGCGGGTGCCGCCCGAGGGCAACAGCTCATCGATCACCTGGTGCAGGAGGCAGGGCCGCAGATGGTCGGGGGGCGTGTGCTCGAGGTCGGGTGTGGCTCGGGGCCGTTCGTCGAGGCCCTGAGCCGCAATTACTCCCAAGTCGTGATGACCGACATCGCGTTGCGCTGGCTGGTGATCGCCCGCAAGCGCGCGTCGGAGTTGGGGGCGGACGTGACGTGGGTGGCGAGCTGCGCGGAGGCTTTGCCCTTCGCGCGCAATCGATTCGACACCCTCGTCGGGGCCTCCGTGCTCGAGCACGTGCGGGACCCCGCGCGCTTCGTGGAGCAAACCCTGCGCGTGTTGGACAAGGATGGGGCTTGCGTGTTGACGACGCCCAACCGCTGGTCCGTCGGACCCGATCCCCATCTGGGGATTTGGGGCTTGGGCCTGGCTCCCGAGGGGGTGCGCCGCAGCCTGGCGGCGTGGGTGCGTGGCCTACCGTTCGAGAAAGTCAAGACGCAGGGCTACGCGGCGTGGAATCGTCTGTTGCTGGACGGCGGCTACCGTCGAGTGAAGTTCGCGCTGCCGGAGCCTCCCGCGGCATGGGCGGCGTGCGTGGGGTTGCCGCTGGCGCCTACCAAGCCATCAAGAGCACGGCCATCGGGCGTTTGCCGTTGTTGGCGCTCGGTCCCGGTTTCGAGATCCTCGCGTTCAAGGGTCCCAACCGCAGCTAGTTGGATCGCGGCGAAAAAGTCGCTTCGGAGTTCACCCGCCCCAGACGGTGAGGGCGGGCGAACTCCTCCGGCCCATTTTTCGCCGCGGTCTAGTTAGTTGCCGCCCGCGGGATTGACGATGTCGAAGCGGGGTGTGCCGAAGCTCCGATGGCACAGCATGCACGCGTAGGGACTGGGCAGGACTGCCGTCTGACCCGACAAGAAGAGCTTGGCCGAATCCTGCCGCTTTCCAGATTCGTCGTAGACGAGGAAGTCCAACGCTCCGTCCGTTCGGCGCCCCCTGCGGATGACTTCCGTTTCCAGAACATTTCCGTCTTGGGTTAGCGCTTGGGCGGCGAACAGACCCCGCTCCGGGTACTCGTAGATGACGCGTTCGAACGGTGCGACTTGCGAGTCGTCGATCGTGCGTTGCTCTCCCCGCTCGAAGTCCCCCCATTGGGCCTTGAGTGCGTTCAGTGTCGGCGGGTAGTCAGCGCACGCCTCCTTGGCGTGCAACAGCCGTCGCAGCTCGTCGACCGCCGCGGGCGGCCCAGCGTCGGCTCGGCTCAGCGATAGAGCACGCGCCGTGGCCTGCCCCCATCGACCGTGCTCAGCGAAATCCATCAAGGACACAAACGTTCGCAGCTCGTCAGGCGCTACGTCGAGCACGTACGACGCCAAGCCCAGCTGTAACTCGTCGAGATACTCCAGGTCGTAGTCGTCTTCCGCGAACGCCGCCGTCGGTGTCTCACGTTCGGGGCCGGGCTCGGTGAACGCGCGTTCGTCTGCCGCGCAGACCACGCTGCTTCCGGCATCGGACGAGCGGTCTTGCCCGCCCGCTTCGGCGGCGCTTGCGTCCCAGTCCCCCACGTTCCTGGATGCGTCCTCGGGGGCCAGTGTGGAGGCGTCCGACTGCACGGGGCGTGTAGGTTCTGCACACGACAACACCCAGCAGAGCTGCGAAATCGCAATTGGGAGCTTTCTCAGGTGCGCTTTGAGCAACTTGAGTTTCCTTGCCGGGTCTAGGGGCCGATGATAGCATGGCCGCCATGAAGTACCTTAAGTGTAGCACCGTGGCGTTATTCGCTTCCGCCGCGGTAATTGTCTGGGGTTGCAACGACGACTCGTCGGGTTCGGAAGATACCACTGATGGCGTCTCCGCATCGACGGACGAGGGGACCGAAGCGAGCGATATGGCCGATGAAACCGACGGCGAGGATGCCCCTGGTGGTAGCGCGACCGAGGGTGAGGGTGGCGATGACCCTGCCGCGACCGACGAACCCACCGGTGATGGACCTGCCGCAGGCGGCGATGCGACGGATACCGAAGCTAGTGAACCCGAACCCGTCCCCGAAGATGAGCTGATGCCGGCGGATGACGACCCCCTCACGGTGTCGGATGAACTGAACGCGCCCAGTGGGTTTACGGCCACCGTGCGCTTCAACGGCATTCACCTGGCGTGGACTGACAACTCGGACGACGAAGAGGGCTTCGAAGTCGAGAAGCGAGTCGATGGTGACGAGTACGCCATGGTCACGACCGTCGACGCTGACGGCACGGCGTACCACGATGCCAGCGCGACTGGCGAAGGCGTCTACTGGTACCGCGTGCGCGCAGTCGCGGGCGACAATGCGTCGGAGTGGGTTGCGGCCTCAGCCACCATCAGCGCGGACGAGCCGGAGCCCGATCCGGACCCGATGCAGACGGACACGATGGAACCCGAGCCCGATCCGGACCCGATGCAGACGGACACGATGGAGCCCGAGCCCGATCCGGATCCTGCTGGCGATCCCAGCGACGTCTCCTTCCGAGACGACGTGGTTCCCATCTTCGAAGCAAGCTGTGGCGCGGCGACCGCCGGCTGCCACACGCGCGAATCGTTCCAAGCGAACGTCGGCGACGACTGTCGCGGTTGGTTGTCCCTCGAGAACGAGCCTCTCGGCGCGGTCTCTTACGTTCCAGAGACGTTGGGGGACTCCACCGGATGTCCCGACATGTCCCTCTACGAACGTTTGACGGAGTTGGACGCGTGGTTGTGCGGTCCTCCGGGTTACCCCTCGTTGGACAACGTCGCGTACGTCACTCCTGGTGACCCGAGCAGCAGTCTGCTCTACCTGATCTTGGGAGACGACCCGACCGCTGGCGGCAATTGCCAGAAGGCAGAAGGTATGCGCACGACGCGGATGCCGCTGGAGCCGCTACCTGCTCTGTCGGACGCCGACATGGCGACCATTCGCGTTTGGATCGAAGAGGGCGCGAAGGACAACTGAGTCTTTCAGTCGTAGTCACCACTGGCTTTTCTCCCACGTCTGATGGGTGTGTGTGTGAGTCAGTGAGATGACGAGGAAGGCACGAACCGATTGCGGTGAGTGCCTTCTTCGTTTTTGTGCCTTGCATTCTGCACTGATGGGCGAGTGCAGATCCTGCGTCGCGCATACTTTCCACTGCGGGATCACTGAGTGCGGATTCCGCGGCGGGCAGCCCGAAGGTTGATCGCTCGACCCGAATCACGGCCGTGCTAAAGAGACACCAGTCCTCGAGCGTTTACGTTTGGGAATGCACTGCGAGAGCAAACACCGAGGTGGCCCCATGGCTCCTAACAACGACAATCGACGCATGATGGGTACAGGAAACGTGATGGGTATTGGAAAACCGAGCAGAGGGATCGCAACTGGTGTTGCTCTCTGTCTTTTCGTCGCGACTTGTTTCGCGGCTTGTTCCAACGATTCGAAGACGTTCACACCAGACGGTAAGTCCGACTCCGGAGCGGCCGCCGCAGGCGATGACTCGGACTCGACCGACGGCGATGGCACCGAGGGAACGGAGTCCGGAGGCGAGAACGGCGGAGGCAACGACTCGTCCCCTTCGGGCAATGCCGGCGAGACGGAGTCCGGCGGAGAACCGTCGAGTGGCGACCCCTCGAGTCCCGAGCAACCGAACGCGACGGACGATGGAAGTCCGGCGGGGCCCGGTGCCGTTCAGCCCCAATCGCAAGAGCCGATTCAGTCCGACCCGCCACCGATCAGCGGCGGCTGGCTCGACCACAAGAGCTACCTCGTGCCCAGCGACGGCAGTCGCAGCCTGGGGGACTCTGGTAAGCGACTCGACGACGGTAGCGGTGGTAACCAGACGCGCGATACCGGCAGCAAGATCGTCTTCTTCGACAAAGACGCGGGCGACAACGACAGCGCCGACGTCTACTGGTGGGATGGCGAGCAGCTGATCGACTCGTCGGGTAGCGCCACCAATGCTGACGGCGAAGCCTACGGTACCGATCCGCTCGAGCCGAACGAAGACGCCATCAAGCCCTTCGCCATCGCCGCGGGCATTCGTCCCAATGCACCAGGCGATCCACGATTGCGTACTCATGCTGACGGTTTCGAGGCCCTCGCCGGCGGCTACCCGGACTGGTTCCTCTTCCGCCGCGGTCAGAACCACAACCAGTTCGATGGCGCATTCATCGGAGGTCGTAGCGAGGACGAACCGATGGTCGTCGGTGCCTACGGGCCTCCGCGTGACGGCCGAGCACTGATGACCTTCGACGGCGACGCCTTCGAGTTCGAGGGCGAGATGCGCGGGACTTTGAACCCCTTCGACGCGCACAACTTCGGAGAGGCGCAGAGTCTCATCCACCACGTGCTTTTGAGTTTGGAGCTCCGGGGCTTGTGGTCACATCTGGGAGCCCACCTGGCCGACAGCCCCAACGGGGGGCCGGTAACCGGCTACGCGGAGGACTGCAAGTGGACCGGGGGACGCGCGGGCATCAACTACCCACCCAAGAAGTTCACGGTGCGTCGCAGCATTATGACCTATCGCTGGGATGCGGAGGAGCACAACCAGGCCTACTTCACCAACGACTACGAAAACATCGGCACGTTCGACGAGGTCATCTTCTACCGCAATGGTTTCAAAGCCGATCCGATGGTCGATCCCGACCCGCGCCGCGACGTGTTTAGCCGTAGCGTCTATCAAGGCGGTGGGGCGCAGATGGGGCACACCTATCGCGGCATCATCTCTGCCGACGGTGCCTCCGGCGGCCCACAGATGCGTCTGGGCGGCACGTGCGAAAACAGTCTGATCATCGAGGGCTATTGGTTCAGCAGCACACGCAGCAACAACCCCAGCAATCCGTGGATGGCCGAAGGCGGTCAGTCGGGGCAATCCGCCGTCGTGCGCAACAACGTGCAGTTCGTCTACCAGTACCCGACGCCCGCCGATCCCGACCCGATGGCGCTATCGGACGTCGCAGCGCAACCGGGGTGGGGCTACACGTTGCAGGGGGCTTCCTTCGGCGCGGTGATCGAGAACAACATCATCTCCGGCGTGATGCTGCAGGAGCAACTCGGGGCCAGCCAATCCAACGGCTCCGGGATTACGCTCGTTCCCGAGCCAGATATGTACCAGGACGGGCAAGTCTACACCATGCGCGAAGACGTGCTGCGGGGTAACATCGTCTACAATCGCGGCATCGGCTTGGAGCTCAAAGGCGATTGGACGGGCACCGAGGACATCGTCGTCGAAGACAACGTATTCGTCGCCGATCGCCCCCTGTTGAACACCACGGCGGCGTTGGGCGGCACCGATCAGCTGTTGGTCGACGGCAACCGCTTCTACGCGTCGGGGGATCTGCCGCCCGATGCCATCGTTGGCGATGACAACGCTCAGGCCGGTATGGGCGACGCCGCCAAGAGCGAAGACTGGCCAGATCCCGAGCGCACGCTACTGCAATACGTCACCGAAGAACTCGGCATGGTGTTGCTCGATTGGGAAGACGACCCGTTCGTCGATCCTGCGGGTGCTTCAGAACGACAAGCGGCGGGTGAGGCGTACGATCCCACCGGCATGAAGACGTTCATGGCCGTGGCTACCAACATGCGCAAAGGCGGTCGTCAGGCCGCGCCCGAAGGTGAGAAGCCCGACTGGAACGGCGACTACGCTTGGGACGAGCGCTTCACCGGTCCTGCGGTGGTCAACTGGGTTCGCGCCGGCTTCGGCATGGACCCCGTAGACTGAGCCCGTTCGAGCCGGCTTTCGCTTTTGCGTCGAGTGCCGCGAGCCCTCGCGGGCTTGGCGGTCTGAGATGCCTCGCCCACGCCAGCGCTTCAGGTGGGTGGGCCAGTAGACCGTTCCACGAAGAACGCTGGCGCGATGAGTGCGACGACCGCCGCTCCGTGATACGCGCCTCTCGTGTCCAATCCGGAGCGAGATCCGCGGCGGGTCCTCGCCGCCTTCGCCGAGCAGAAGCTGTCGCTGGAATTGAGTACGCTGGAGCTGTGTTTCTTGGCACTGCTGCGCACGATATCGCGGACGGAGAGCTCGAACGCGTTCGGTGAAGAGCAGCTGGTCGATGCGTTCGAACGGGTGTGCGAAGCCATCGAGCCGGAAACGGAAAATGTTCGAACTCGCGCGACCCACACCATCCGCCGCCTGCGTGAGCAACGGCTGCTCGTTCGCGTGGATGCGGCGGGGGTGAGGCGAGCCGGGGAGTTCTCCCTCAGCCCGCTTGCCACCGGCATCATCGACTTCTACGTCACGACAGAGCCGCTCACGCGTGAGAGTCTGTCGCTGCTCACGCGAACCCTGATTGTCACCGTGGCAGAAGTCGTGGCGGTTGCGCGGCGGCTTCCAGCATCGGATGCGTGGCAGCGCGACGTGGTGGGCCCCTTGCGGGTTACGGTCACCGAGCTGATCGGCAGTGTGGAGTCGCGCCAGCGCGGGCTCGACCTCGAGCAAGAAGAGTTCCAGAAGCGGATCGCGGCGTTGCTCAGCGCGGATTGGTTCGGTGCTCTCGAACAGTGTCAGGAGCTGTTGGAAACCACCTCGGCGACCTTGGCCGAGCTGAACGACGTGCTGCTCAAGCAAAGCCACGAGCTGTCCGCGCTGCTTCAAGAACTGCTCAGCTTGGCGAGCGAAGCTGAGCACCTGGAGGCGGAGCAATGCGTCGTCGAGGTGCTCGAACTCGTGGACCGCATGTCGGCCTGGGGCGCGGTCCGCCAGCGGGCGTGGAGTGAGTACTACGAGTATGTGCATCGTTACTTGCGGGACGTCGTGCGTTTCGATCCCAGCCGCGCGTTGACCCAACGCCTGAGAAAGCTCCTGCGAGAGGAGCGGGGCCAAGGCCACGCGCTCACGGTTGCAGCGGCCCCGCCGATTCGATTGTTGCGTGAGGTTCGTCCGCCAGAACAGCCGCCGCCCGTCCGCCGCAAGAAGCGGCCGACGGAACAGACGCCCGAAGAGGAGGAAGCTCGGCCCGATCCAGATCAGGTCCTGGAAGCTCGAGTGCGCGACCTGTTGGATGAAGGGGTGGTCGGCCTGGGAGAGCTGACTGCGCGCTTGACACGAGATCTGTCTCCGAGTGAGCGCTTCTTGTTAGCGGGGCGCATTGCCAAGGTGCTCAGCCGCGTCCGCCGGCCCATCGTCGGGCGAGACCGGGCGTGGGTGCGGGTCGATGAGGATCTTGCGCTGGAACAATGGGAAGTGCGTGCCGAGACTGATTCATGACACGAGAGTCGAGCAGCTTTGACGACATCGGCAGTGCCGTGTCGGACGACAACTTTCCGGACGTCGATCTCGCGCTTCGCCGCGGGCGGCACATCGATCGCGACGACGGCGCTTGGTACTCCTACCTGGTGGATGCTCAGCCGCTGCTGGAGACGTTCTACCGACGCTTCGGCTGTGAGTTGGTGCACAAGAGCGATGGCTATTTCTATTTGCTGCCCACCGGCGATCGCCTGGGCCGTCGCCAGCTGTCGACCAGCGAGATGCTGGTTGGCCAGGCGCTGGCGCTGCTCTACCTCGATCCTGCGACCGTGCAGAATGGAGGGGTCATCACGCGGGACGACGTGTTGGGGCACATGGCGTCCGTGATGGGTACCGACGGATTGATGGCTGCGTTCAACCCGAAGAAGAAGCGGTTGGACGAGCGCGTGGCGCAGGAAACCGTGCGAACGCGAGTGTCGGAGGGCTTGCGCAAGCTCACGGCCGGCGGCTTCCTCGAAGCGCTGGAGGGGGATACCTATCGGCTGCGCTCGGCGTTGATGCGCTTCGCGGAGCCGGTGCGCACGAGCGATTCGCCGGCGGAAGCACTGCGCAAACTCGTGGAGAAGGGCGAAGTCGTGCTCGTCACCGAGGACGAGCCGACTGCTGACGACGATGGGGAAGCGTTGGCCAACAGCGACGGTGTAGACGACGAACGCGAAGCCGACGCAGGCGATGACGATGCCAGCGACGGGGACGACGAGCCACGCGAAGCCGATGCCGACGATGGGGACGACGAGCCACGCGACGCCGACGCCGAGGGCGCCGACGAAGCACCCGACACGGAGACGGGCGAGTTGTGACGAAGCGCGTTCGTGCGAGGGAACT
>JBNKZR010000013.1:0-40145 GCA_050301735.1 Polyangiaceae bacterium
TGGTGGTTGCGAACCTGGCGCCGCGCAAGATGAAGTTCGGGACCAGCGAAGGCATGGTGATCGCGTCGGGTCCAGGCGGCAAAGAGGTCTTCGTCCTATCGCCGGACGAGGGCGCCAAACCCGGGCAACGTGTCCACTGAGAGGCGCCATGTTCACTGCGACCATCAACGAGTCGGCGCTCGCGATAGCTACTTGGTTCGCGTTCTGCTTCCTCTCGAGCTGCGTGGACGCGCCCGAGTGTCGCGTCGGTTCGGTGCGACGCTGCGAGCTGTGTCCGAGCAAGGAGCAGACGTGCGGCGGTAACCCGACCGTCTGGAGTCCCTGTAGTTGCCCGCCCAGCTTCGCTGGTGAACAGTGCGAGAACGACGGGCAGTGTGGCCCGGATGAAGGATGTTGGAGAAGCGCCAACGCGCTGTTGGACGGTGCTCCTCCCGGTGGATTGTGCGCCATCGACTGCAGGACAGACGCGGAAGTATGTCCTGCAGGCAGCCGTTGCGTGCAAACGTCGGGCAGCACCTCCCTGTGTCTTCAAAGCTGTGCGCTCGGCGGCGCGGGCTGCCCCGCCAACGAGAACCAAGTCTGCACCCAGCGCGTGGAGGGTTTGCTGTGTGACGGTAGCCAGTGTGCACTCGGTGGCGACGAAGGACTGTGTCGTCCCTTGTGCGTGGACGACGAGGATTGTGAGGGTCTCGGAGTCTGCAACCGAAGTACTGGTGCCTGCGACGACAGCGCCGATAGCGGGCAGGAGCTTGGCAGCGCGTGCGCCAATGACGGCGATTGCGAGGGCTTCTGCTTGAACGATGGGACTTCGGCCTTCTGCACGCACAGCTGCATCTATCAGGGCGAGAGCAGCGGCCTCGGCTACTGCGACTTCGATGAAGCCGGCCAAGCGCGTGGCTACTGCGGTCTGAAAGAATCCGAGCAAGGTCGGCTAGGAGATGGCGCCTATTGCACTCCGTTGTGCGCCGAGGACGGTGACTGCCCGACCGGCATGGCTTGCCAATCGTTGGAGCTCGGCCCCACGGGCGTCGAAGCCAGCGCCACCGGACACTGCGTGCCGGGAGGGAACACTAACACCAGCGATGGCGTCACTTCGGCCGACGGGATCACGAGTATGACCCAAGACGCGCCCGATGCGGACGCCGGCATGCCACCGACCTCGATGCTCGACGCAGGTGGCAGTTCGATGGACGACGCGGGTGCGACGCCCTGATGTGTCGCCCCTCACTCGACGGGCACGCCGTCCAACCGCAACTGGAAGACGAAGTAGGGCGGCACGCAGGCCCCCTGCCCAGCGTGGCTGGTGCGAACGCACACCGCGTCCGAGCGGCACGCGTGCTCCTCATCACAGCCGTGGAGTCCGGTGAGAAAGACGTGACGCTGCCGGCAGGTAGCCGCACTTTGGTCGGCGCGTAGACAGGCCTGGTAGCCGTCGACGTCGAGGAACTCACCGCAGGTCGCCCCCGGTGCCTCGACCTGACACCCTGCACCGCAGAACCCGAGGGGAAACCCCTGCACGTTCAAGTCGCAACTCTGCCCGCTGGGGCAAGAATGGCTGCTCATCCGTGAGACGTAGTCTTTGTGCGGCAGCACGTGCGGCAACATCCGCCCCCATTCGCAAGGAGAGCCGAGCGCCCCTGGGATCATGCAGGCGCCAACCTCGTCGTCTTCGAGTTTCTGGCACACGAGCCCCTCTGGGCATTGCCACTCGGCAAATCCCACGTCGCCCAAACCACAGGAGCTGCCCTGCCCATCGCCGAGCCCCTGCCGCTCCGGCAGCGGTCGGAATTCGTCAGGCTCCGCGCCGGAAGCCAGACGCTCGACGTACTGTCGTCGACGTTCGAGATCGCCACGCAGATGGTCCGAGGCGCCGAAGTAGAGGGCGCCCAAGACGTCCGCCGCAGGCTCGTCTCGTCCCAGGTGATGGAAGCCCGCGATGGCGCGACTTTGATGACACCCAACGCAACTCGCCTCGTCCAAGCGACGCAGCAGTGCTTCGGGTGAACGAATGGTGCGCGTTTGGCTCAAGTCCAACTCGGCGAAGTCCGCAGGCTCGAACAGGCTGCGAAAGGGACGATTAGCACGACGCGAGAGCCCCCGGGGCGACACCGACGTTGCCCCATTGGTGACGAACTTGACCGGCAGTTGCAGCGTACCCTGGTCGACGGCAGCCAACACTTCGGGTCGAGAGAGGTAGGCTTGCAGCTCGTCGCGCAGTGCACTGTCCCGCTCGAGTCGAACCAGATCGGGCATGTTCTCCATGGGCCCAGGAATGAAGCCATCGCCGTTCCGTACGAAGACCCGCATCCCATAATCGACGTGTCCCGCCATGGTGGGATGCACCGACGACTGGATGCGGATCGTCTGTACGTTCGTCTCGACGGACTTGAGCTTCCAGAACTGACGAGCTTCGGGTGCTAGTGCTCCCCGCGTCAGCAAGTGCTGCGCCGATTCTTCTGGGCTTTTCCCCAGCGGGCCCTGCCAGGCACGGGCATGGGGCTGGCAGTCTTCGCCTTCGACGAGAAACACGACGTTCATCGTCATCGGCAAACGGCCCCGCATGGGGCTTTCGCCCTGCTCGACGTCGTAGGCGAGTCGATAGATGAAGCGGACTTCGCCGCACGTGCCCGGCGCGAACGCACGCCGGTCGATGCGATTGAAGACGCCGATTAACGGATAGGACATGTGGGGTGACGACAACCAACGCTCGTCGAAAAGGCGATAGCCGTAGATCGAGGTCACCTTCGCCAAGGGGTGGCTGCGCGCCGTCTTTCGAACGTCCGCGCGCACGGTGTCGAAGACGTCGCTCAGCCCCTTCAAGCGAGCGAGCTCCTGTGCGGAGCTCGCCGGCTGCCCGACGGTCAAGCCCCCGAGCGAGAAGCCTTGGCGTTCGACGAGAACAAGAGCACCCGGATCCATGATGGCAACGACAGTATCGAGCTCCGGGCGCAGTGGAGGTTTTGGATGAACACCCACTGGAGCGGCTGAGGTCGTCGGGGGAGCCGAGC
Source organism: Polyangiaceae bacterium (assembly GCA_050301735.1). GTDB lineage: Bacteria > Myxococcota_A > Polyangia > Polyangiales > Polyangiaceae > SZUA-265. The sequence goes on from JBNKZR010000013.1 coordinate 3,009, forward strand.
TCCTCGCCGCCTGCGGAGCCGTCGGCGGCGGGACCGGGCGCGTCACCCGAGCCCCGGGTGCTTCGCGCGACGCGCAGCTCGCGACCCAGAGCGTCGCTGCAAAGCCCACCACTTCGCCGATTCGGGACCAAGCGCGCTTCACCCACCGCATGCCGCAACAGTAGCAGGTGAGCTACAGACCGACGCCCCTGGGACGACGCTCGGCCAAAACTGCTGCGATGAGGCGTTGCACCGCCACCTGTTCGAGCCCGAGCAGGGGACCCAGGTGTTCTTCGACGTCACCGAAACCAGTGCCGATCAAGGCGGATCGAGACAGAGGAAAGGTTAGAAGCCCACGATGGATGGCCCTGAGCAGCCGTTCCAACTCGGAGGTGGAGACTTTGGTCAGCCCGCGGCTCTGCATGGCGCAGGGACTAGCCGGCACCGAGCGGCGAGGCTAGCCACACGGTCTCTGCCCCCGAACCATCGACCAAGCAGCCACGAAAGGAACGCTGTTTTGAAACGCTGAAATTGCACAATCGAAACCCAAGTGACTCAAGACGCGCTCAAGTAACTGAAATCAATGACCCCGACACTGGCACAGTGAGTGCAATACTTACACGAGATTCTCGTACAGGGGCTGCCGGTTCCCCCCTCCCCAACGCTCCTGTACTTTTTTTCGCGACGCGGCCAAGGTCCCCCCTCCCTCAGCCGCGTCGCTCTCTTTTGTGCGGTCGCTGCCCCAGAACCGCCAGGGCACCGACGAGCAAGATAGGGCCTGCCAACAGCGGCACTGCCAGGGGTAGACCCAGGGCGCCAACGGCCAGATAGCCCAGCGCGGCAACCGCCATCGCCAACAGCGCGTAAGGGAGCTGAGTCCACACGTGGGCCAGCAAGTCACAATCACACGCAGTAGCGGACAACACCGTCGTGTCGCTCACAGGTGAACAGTGATCGCCGAAGATCGCACCGTCCAGCACCGCTGCCAAGGTCGGCAACATCAGCTCCAGACCTCCTAGCTGATGCGAGAGTGGCAGCGCCGCCGGCATCAGGATCGCCATCGTGCCCCATGACGTACCCGTCGCCAGAGCGACGAGGCTCGCCGCCCCGAATGTCAGCAGCGGGACGAACCCGGGCGACACCTGCCCTTCGAGCACCTCGACGATGAAAGGGCCGGTGGAGAGGTCCTTGCAGACAGCGCCCAGCGCCCAAGCGCAGAAGAGGATGCCCAGCGCAGGGCTGCCCTTGCGCAGACCAGACGCAAACGCTTGGCTGCTCGTACGCGCATCGAGCTGACCGCTGGCAACGGCGGTGCCCGCCGCAACCAGAGTCGCTACCAGCGCCGAGCAGAACAACACGAGCGTGGAATCGTCGGCGGCGGCAAGGATCTGCTGCCAGCCGCCAAGTGTGGTCAACCAGGCCGGATTGGACAGCCCCCCCCCGTCGAAGACCAAGCCCACGACGATGCAGAACACGAGCGTGCTGATCGGCAGGACGGCGTTCCAGGCCACGCGAGGCGGGAGCTGCTCGGGGCCCGCGCTCTCGGACGCTCGGACCTTCTCCACCGCGGCGCGCTCGGCCGCGACCATGGGCCCCAGGTCGAGCTGTAGGATGGCTACTGCAAACACCAACACCAACGCGAAGAGGCAATAGAACCTCATCGGGAGCGCCAGCAGCAACAGCGCATAGCCCTTCGACGGCAGCTCCAGCGGAGCCGTGATCTCCCCCAGGAGGCCGACCTCGTAGCTGAGCCAGGTCGAGACGATCGCGAGCCCGGCGACTGGCGCAGCCGTCGAGTCGACGATGTAAGCGAGCTTCTCGCGGGAGACGCCATGCCGATCGCACAGGGGGCGCATGCTGGATCCGATCAGAAACGTGTTCGCGTAGTCGTCGAAGAAGACCAACAGCCCGCCGACGGCCGTGCCCACTTTGGTGGCGCGTGCCGATGAAAGCCTGCCCGACAGGAGCTGAACCGTCGCCATGACACCACCGGAAGCTTCGGTAACCTTCACCATTCCGAGCACGGTGAGCGCAAAGCCACAGATCAGGAGGTGCCAGCTGTCCGTCGCGTTCGCCCAGAAGTACCGCTCCAGACCAAGCGGCACGCCCCGCACGGCACCGTGGTGCAACAGACTACCGACCAGCACCCCAGACACCAACGACACGAAGACCCGTCGCGTGAGCAAGACCAAAACCAGCGCGATGCTCGGTGGCAGTAGACTCCACCACGACAAGACTTGCTCACCGTGCTGCCGATGGCCGAGCAGGGGCAACAGGCACAACGCGCCAACCAACGGCACCGCGGAAAGGACACGCACGCGATAACGCCGAAGCCAAGCGCGGATCTCCACCTCGCCACGGTAGAGGGCACTGAAGGACACGACCACACCTATCCGCGCAGCGTGGGGCATTTCAAACCGGTTCGGCGGCTGGACGCCGCTACCCTCCTGGCCTGGGCTCGACTATGGTTGTGCCCAGAACGTGTTGCGCCCGCCTTCCTCACGTCCCGCCCGCAGCGGCGCACCACAGATGTTGCCCAGCCCGACGCCACCCTGGCGGAGCACGGTGCTGGCCTCGTTCTGCGCACTGCTCATCGGGCTTGCATGTCTCTTTCTCAGCCCACCTTGCTCGGCACAACAAGGCCGACAGCTGTCCGCGTACGAGCTGGAGAGCATCCAAATCGCGCTCGGCCGCATCGGCGGAGGAGAACGGGATCTCGAACCAGAGGGCAAGACCGTCGAAGACATCGAAGTCGTCACCCTGGAGGTATTCGAAGAACGCGATCAGGTCCCGACATTCGTCAACTGGCTGCACGTCACGACGGGCGACTACATCATCGAACGCGAAGTCCTGATTCGACCAGGGCAGCCCTACCAGCAGACGCTCGCCGACGAGACGGAGCGCAACCTGCGGGCATTCCCGCAGGTCAGTGTCGTGCTGATCGTGCCGCTGCAGGGCTCCCGCCCCGACACCATCAAACTGTTGGTCATCACCAAGGACGTGTGGAGCCTGCGCTTGTCGTGGGACCCACGTTTCTTCAACGGTCGCTTGACGAGCCTCACCCTGGCGCCCTCGGAGTGGAATATTGCGGGCACCACCCAGCGCGTTTCCGGCATCCTCTCGTTGACGGCGCGCAATTACTGGCTCGGCGGCAGCTACTACGTCCCGCGCATCGGGGGCAGCCGGATTGCAGCCTTCGTCAACGGCAACGCCGTCCTCAATTGCCAGACCAACCGACTGGAGGGCGCGACGGGGTCGTTCAGCTACGGCCAGCCCCTGTACTCCACCCGCGCCAAGTGGTCTTGGCGCACGGCAATGTCTTGGTCGAGCCTCATCCGCCAACCCGTGGAGGAGTTCGGCCAGTCCATCTGCTCCAGCCAACGCACATTGGCTCGTCGCGTGACGAATCTGGAAACCGTCAGCGTCTCGGACGCTGAAGTCACGCCGATACTCGGCGGCAAGCTAGGCACCGCCTCGCATGTGGTGACGGAAGAGCGCACGGACGTTCTCGTTCCCATACGTTACCGCGAGGAGCGTCTGCGAGGACAGGTAGCGCTCACCCGCTCCTTCAACATCCGCAACAAGTTCGACCTGTCGACGGGCATCGAAGCCGACCAGATGCTGCTGAACGACGTCTCTTCCCGAGATGAATTCGTTGGCCAGCGTGTATTGTATCCGAGCCTGGATGGGCAACCCGGACTCGGCTCCCCTCAGGAAGGTTTCGGTCCCGACGACCCTCGGTTGAGCGACGAACTCGTCGCGACAGCCAAGAGAGACTACCGAACCGGATTGGCCCTCAATACGCCCAACCCGCCGACGGCATTGCCGCGCTCGCAGCTGCTCCTATCGGATCGCAGAATCAGCCCCTACGTGCAGTTGCACGCCTTTCATACTGGCTTCTTGCGGACCATCAACTACAACACGTTGGGGCTACAAGAGGACGTTCGCCTGGGACACGACGTCTACCTGCGACTTTACCCAGCTTTTCGCCCGCTTTCGAGCCGTGACCTACTCGGCGTGTTCGCTAGTGCGTCCTACACGTGGCAGTATGGAACCGGCTTCTTGCGCACCCTCGTGGCCTCCGAGGTGGAGATGGCCGCTGACGGGAACGAGGATACCCGCGCGCCCATCACCGGCCTCGAACAGTCCGATGCCAGTGTGTCCGCCGCCGTGCACTTCGCAAGCCCCAACCTCTTCGTGGGGCGCTTCGTGGGCTCGGCGGTCTTCAACCAGAGCCCCATCCGCTACATCAATCGATTTGGCGTCGGGCTTGGTGGCACGGATAGACTGCGCGGCTACAGGCCGACCGCGTTTCTCGGCGTCTCCCGCTTAGCAGTGAATACGGAGTTTCGTTCCCGCCCCATCCAGATCCTGTCCACGCTGTTCGGCCTCAGCCTGTTTCATGACATGGGCGACGCGACGAACGATCCGCTGAAGATGAAGCTGAAACACGGCGGTGGGGTCGGGCTGCGCGTGCTCTTCCCGCAGCTGGACCGCGATGTGCTCCGCTTCGACTTCGGCTTTCCGTTGCAGGAGCATCCGCAGGGTCAGTTCACCTTCACCGCGGGCTTCGGTCAGATCGCGACCGAGCCAACGGCGTCGCCGCCCGTGCTGCTACCTCAGTAAGGCCGCATTCAACCGGCACCCGCACGCTCGTCGTGGTACGCCCCTGGGCTCGCCGCGGAGGGCCGCAGTGAGCGGGCAAACTCACGGTAGAGGCGCGCGTAGTGTCCACCGCGTCTGAGCAGCGTCGCGTGCGTGCCCCGCTCCACGATGCGACCGGCGTCGAGCACGAGGATCAGATCGGCGTCGCGAATCGTGCTCAGGCGATGGGCGACGACGAAGCTGGTTCGACCTGCCAGCAATCGTCGAAGCGCCGCCTGCAGTCGCGCTTCGGTCGCCGCGTCGACGGAGCTCGTTGCTTCATCCAGAATGAGTAGACGAGGCTCCGCGATCAACGCACGTGCAAAGCAGACCAACTGGCGTTGACCCAAAGACAGATTGCCACCACGTTCGCCCACCTCGGTATCGAGCCCCGCCGGCAGCCCAACCACCAAATCAGCGATACCCAGACGTTCGACAACATCCGCAATCTCCTCGGGGCCGGCGTCCGGCTTGGCGAAGCGTATGTTGTCCGCAACGGAGCCTGAGAACAACGTGTTGTCCTGCGGGACCGTGCCGAGCCAACGGTGCAGCGAGGCGCTATCGATACCGCAAACGTCGCGGTCATCAATCGAGATGTGTCCCGTGGTCGGGAGGTAGAGCTTGCACAACAAGCGCGTGACGGTCGTCTTCCCGCTGCCCGTTTCGCCGACGAGAGCCACCGTCTGGCCCGCTGTTACCTCGAAGCTGACATCCTCGAGGGCGGGTCCATCCGCACCAAGATAGGCAAAGCCGACGTGCTCGAAGCGCACTCGGCCGTCGAGCGCAACGAGTGGCATCGCATCGGGCGGGTCTTCCCATGCCGGCTCGGCGTCGAGCAGCGCGAAGACGCGCTCTGCACCGGCCATCGCCGTCAATGCCATGTTGTACTGACGCCCGAGCACTCCGATGGGACCGAAGAACAGCTCCGAGAGGAATAAGAACTGAATCAGCGTCTCCAACTCGACGCCACCATGCAACGCTTGGTAGCCACCGACGACCAACAGCACGGAGATGAAGAATTGACTCTTCATCTCGATCAGCGGAAAGAACCTCGCGGACTGTTGCGCGGCAAACATGTGGTTGCTGGCGTGGGCCGTGATCAGGTCGACGAACCGTCGTTGATTGTGCCCTTCACGCGCAAAACCTTGAATCACCCGTACGCCGTTGACGGACTCCGCCAAATGCGAGGTGACGCGGCTGTAGGTTTCCTGCACGTCTCGGTACGCCTGCTGCACTCGCCTGCGGAAGTGCTGCATCGAAAGCCAAAGAATCGGCACGATCGCGAGCACGACCAGAAACAGGAACCAGTCGTAGTGAAGCATCAGTGCGGCGGCGACCAGCATCGCCCCGCCCTGCACCGTGCTGATGAAGAAGACATCTTGAATGCCTTGGCGCACGACGTCCACGTCTGACGTCACACGACTGATGAGGCGCCCGAGCGGCATCTCGTTGAAGAACGTGATTGGCATGCGCAACACCTGCGCATAGATCTGTCGTCTCAAGTCGTGAACCACCGCCTCCCCCAGACTCAGCGCCAGGCGCATGCGGTACATGAACACGACCTCCGTCGCCCCGACCCACAGCACGAGCCCGAGAGTGCTCCAGGCGACGCTCACGGGGTCGCCGAGTGCGATTGGCCCGCTGATGATCTTTGCGATAGCCCAGCTGATGACTGGCAATTGCAGCCCCCGCACGAGCACCAGACCGAGCAAGATGTTGCGCGTGCGAGCATAGGGCTTCGACAGCGCCGCCATGCGACGGACCAACCCCCAATCCAAGGGTTTTTGAGCGAGTTCCTCTTGCTCCGCCACGTGTGGGGCCGCTTTCTTCGGTCTGCCAAGGGAACGGCCGGGAGCCTCGGTACCGGAACTCACGCACTCACCTCCAAAGCGTCGAGGTCGGCCTGCAACGGAGCCTGCAAACGAGCTGCAACGGCGTAGGGACCGTCGCCAGCGAGTAATTCATCCGGCGTGCCCTGCTCCACGATTCGCCCTGCCCCGAGAACCACTACTCGGTCCACGCGTCGGAGCGCGGAGAGGCGGTTCGAGACGATGAACGTCGTTCGTCCCTTGGAGACGTGCTCGACCGCACCGAGCACCTCAGCTTCCGTCTCCGCATCCACGGCGGCAGTGGGGTCGTCCAACACGAGTACCGGCGGCTGCAACAGCAGCGCGCGCGCGATCGCCAAGCGCTGTCTCTGTCCTCCCGACAGATTGACCGCCCCCTCCTGCAAAACTGTCCGATATCCCGCCGGTAGGCGCTCGATGAAGGCATGTGCGCCGGCCGCTTTGGCCGCCGCTTCGATCTGACCCATCGTCGCCTCGGGCTCGGCAAAGGCGATGTTCGCAGCCACAGTGTCTCGAAACAAGAACGTTTCCTGGAAGACCATCCCGACGCAGCTGCGCAGGGAGCGTAAATCCAAACACCGCAGGTCGACCCCATCGAGTGACACGCGTCCCGCTGTCGGATCATAGAAACGCGGGATGAGAGACAGGAGCGTGCTCTTGCCGGCGCCGGTAGCCCCAAATACCCCAACCCGAGTCCCCGCTGGTACGTGCAGGTCGACCTGGCGAAGTGCAGCGACGCCCCGGGCGTATTCGAAGTCCACGCCTTCGAACGCGACCTCTCCGCGACTATTCGAAACCACCACGGCATCGGGTTCACTTCGCACTTCAGGCTCGGCATCGAGGACTTCGAACACCCGCCGAGCCGCTGACAGGCTCTGCTGCAACGTGTTGACGACGGTTGCCATTGCCGAAGCTCGGGCCGCAAACTGCTGCAGGAGCCCCGCGAAGACGACCAGCTCCCCCAGCGACAGTTCTCGCGCAATCACCAGCTGCGCCCCATACAGCAGCAAGATCGCCAGGTTCAGTTGCGTCAGAAAGTCAACGCCAGGCGTGTAGCGACTGACGTTTTGGAAGATGGCTCGTTGTTGGTCACGGACAGCCCGGTTCGCCTCATCGAAGCGCTCCAATTGCTCGCGTTCGCGACCGAACACCTTCGTCACGACGATGCCGGCAATCCCCTCGGCCAGGGAGCGAACCATGCCGTCAGACAACCGGCGATTCTCTTCATAGGCGGAGTCAGCCCAGCGTGAAAACACACGCGTCACCCAGAACAGAAGCGGCGTCGATAGAACGCTCACCAGCGTCAACCTCACGTGAGTCGCCAGCATGTACGTGAGGAAGACGGCGAGCGACAGAGCCAGGATGGCGCCCTGAATCACGACCCCATCGACGAACGCGCGGAGCATCTGCACGTCGCGCGTCAGCCGATTGATGATCGAGCCCGTCGGATGCGCATCGAAGAAGCGAAAACTCAGGCGCTGCAGACGCTCGAAAAGCTCCGTCCGCAGGCTCGGCACGATGCGCACGTGGATCAAGTTCCCGGAAGCCAGCTCGTAGGCGAAGGTCAACGCTCCGCGCAGCGCGGCCATCGCCAACACCGAGAGCCCGAGACTCATGAGCAGTGTCAGCGGTGACCAGTGCGCTGGCGGAACGTATCGCAGAGGCCATCTCGGCGCCGGGGTGCTCGGGTCCAACGCGTGGCGAATGACGTCCACCGCGAGCCCAGTGAAGCCCAAGCCGCCGAGCGTCAGTACCAACAGAGACGCCTGCAGAAGGAAAACGCCCACGACCTGCCAGCGATAGCGCCAACTGAGTGCCAACAGCCGTCGCACGACGGGCTTCGTGCCAAGACTGGTGGAGTCGAGAGTCATCGTGAGGCGACACGAGGCAGCGTTCAGCCTCCGCTGTCCGGTAGCCGCACGCGCTCGCCTTCCTGTAGGCCTTCGACCACTTCCACTTTGATGCCGTCGCTCAGACCGAGCTTCAAGGCCCGACGCTCCACGCCCCCAGTGCTTTGCTCGACGTCGACGTGAGGTTGGCCCTCCACGAAGATCAAGGCGCTCTCGTTGATGGCCAGCACACGGTCCTTGCGCGCGAGGATGACGTCGGCGGTCGCGCTGTAGTTGGCACGCACGAAGTCCGCCCCCTTGAGTTCGACCGCTGCACGCACCTCGAATTCGATCGTGCCCTCGTTGTCGACGCCCTTGGGCGCGATGTACTCCAACTTGCCTGCGAAGTGTTTGCCCTCGATGGCGCCGACGGAAATCTCGACGGGCATGCCGTCGTGGAGTTTGCCGACTTCGCTCTCGTCCACCTGCCCTTGGAAGATCATGTCAGTCATGTCGGCCACAGAAGCAATGATGGTGCCTTCGTTGAACGTATTGGCTTCGATCACGTTCGCGCCTTCTTTGACTGGCAGGTCGAGCACCATGCCCGCCACTGTGGAGCGGACCTGATTGGAGACCTTGCCGGAGCCCCGCAGCGCGCCGGAGCGCACGAGGATGAGGTTGTCTTTGGCGGCCTTGAGCTCTTGGCGGGCGAGTTCCAAATCGAGTTGGGCCTTGTTGTACTCGCCCTGAGACACGAGCTGCTCCTGACGCAAGGTCTGCAATCGCCTGTGTTCGACTTCCGCTGCTTCCAAGCTGATTTTCGCGGAGTCCACCCGAGCTTCGGCGGAATTCAGACTGACGACGTTCGGGATGATCTTGATGTCGGCGATGAGATCGCCTTCTTTGATGATCTGTCCCGCTTCCACATGCAGCGTGCGCAGCACGCCGGAGACGCGAGGCATGATGTTGACCTCGCGACGCGGCACGATGGCGCCCGTCGCGACTGTCTTCTGCACGACATCTGTCACTTCGGGTTGAAGTGTCTTGTGAACGACCGGTTGCGCCTGAGACTTGTCGTACAAGAAGACGAGCGTCCACACGAACGCGGCGAGGATCCCTAGCACGACCACTACCGGCATCAGGTTCCTGAGCCACCGCATCACTCGTACCTCAACGCGCTGACGGGATGAATATGGGCCGCGTGGCGCGCTGGCACGATACCGGCAACGATGCCCGTGACGACGAGCACCCCGCAAGCGACGAGGGCAGCCCACAACTCGATGCTAGGTGCGCCCAATGGTCCCCCCAGATCGGTCATCAGCACGCGAGCTCCTTCCAAGACGACTACCCCGCAGAAGAGCCCCACGTAGCCTGCAAGCATCGTCAACATCAGTGCCTCACGTAGCACCAAGGACGTGATTGCCCAAGGGGTTGCGCCCAGTGCCTTGCGGACGCCGATCTCCCGAGTGCGCTCCTTGACCGAAACCAGCATGATGTTGCTCACTCCCAAGGCGCCAGCGCACAGGGTGGTGATGCTGACGAACCAGATGAAGAACTCCACCCCTCGAAATAGATTCTGCACCCGCGAATACTCCTTTCCGGCGTTGTAGGAGCCGATCGCTTGCTCGTCCTGTGGGTTGATTGTGTGATGCTGCCGGATCACCTCGCGGGCCTGCCGCTCGACGTCCGCTGCAACCGCGCCAGGCGCGGCCAGAAGCGCGAACCAGCCCACCCGATCCTTGGCGTTGAACGCACGCTGAAAGGTCGAAAACGGGACGTGGAGGGTGGAGTTTTGGCGCTCGCCGTCCTGTCCTGGCCGGCTCGACGTGTACGCCCCGATGACTCGGAAGTGAACTCCCTTGATCTGAACGGTCTGTCCGATCGGGTCCTCGTCTTCGGAGAAGAGCACTTTGCGAACTTGCGCGCCAATCACGGCGACCTTGCGGTGCTCCGCCAGATCCAGCGGATTGATGAACCTTCCGGTATCGACGACAATGCCCTGAACGTCGGCGAATTGGGGAACGTCCCCCATGACCCCGAAGCTGCCCACCTTCTCCCGCCGCGACACGACGTTGCCGTCCCGCCAACCCCCGAGCTGGATGCGGGGCGCGACGGCCTCGACACCAGAGAGTTCCCGTTCGAGCGCCTCGACGTCCCCGTTGTTCAGCTTCACCCAGCGACCGGGCTGAATGCCCTTGTGCGGCATACTCGTGCGTTGGCCCCAAACGAAGACGCTGTTCGTCACGAAGCCGACCATGTTTCGAGTGACCCCCTCCCGAAGTCCGTTACCGAAGCCGAGCATCAGCACCAGCATGAAGATGCCCCAGAACACGCCGCAGGCCGTGAGAAACGTGCGCAGCTTGTTGTGCCGCAGCGTCGAGAGCAGCTCCTGCCACTTGTCCCAATCGAACACTGCTAGCCCTCCCTCATGGCAGTGACCGGCTCGACCTTCGCTGCGCGCAGGGCGGGAATGAGCCCCGCCAACACCCCCGCCAACACCAGCACCCCAACGGCGATGAGCGCCGCACTGAAGTCGACCTGCGGGTTCCGAAGGTAGTCGTTGTCGGGCACGTGACGCTGCACCAGCTCGACCACGAGTGCGCCACCAACCAAGCCCGCATAGCCCGACACGGAGGTCACCAACAGTGCCTCCATCAGCACCATGCGCACCACTTGCCACGGCGTTGCTCCGATGGCCTTGCGAATGCCGATTTCTCGAGTGCGCTCGCGAACCGAGATGAGCATGATGTTGCTGACACCAATCACTCCCGCCAGGATGGTCCCAATTCCCACCAGCCAGACGAACGCCTCGACCCATTCGAAGATCTGGGTGACCTTCTTGAAGCGTTCGAGATTGTTGCTCACATTGACCGCGCGCCGGTCTTCGAACGCGAAGTCATGGCGGTCCGCCAACAGTCGCCGCGTTTGCTGCTCCATCAAGCGGCTCTGCTCGACCGTGGAATCGCCCACCGTGTACATGATGTGGTGCACCTTCTGGCCACCTCGATAAACCAGCTGTGCCGTGGTGATGGGGATGTAGATTTTCCGCAGTTCGTTCTGTTGCCCCTCGTCGTCGTACAGCCCGACGACCTGATACGGCACTCTGTTGACCTGGATGTACTGCCCCAGATACGGCTCGGCGCCGAAGAGCGCCTTTTTCACTTCAGGGCCAATCACCGCCACTTTGCGGCGGCGCTCGATGTCCGTGTGATTGATGAAGCGCCCCGCCAACATGAGCGTGCGCTCCAAGTAGAGGTGATCCGGATGGCAGCCGCGCAGGTCGAAGCGGTGGCTCTCGCTGCCGCGAGAGACGTTGATGTCCCCCCACAGGTAGTAGCGACCGGTGATGTGCTCCACGCCCTCCACCTCGCGCGCAACGGCCTCGATGTCCGCATTCTTCAGTTGGATTCGCCGCCCCGGGGCGCGCCCCGCGAACGGTAGCGACGTCTCTGCGGGCTGGACCCAAATCGAGTTGGTTGCGTCATCCCGAAAATCGTACTCCACGCCGCGCTGCAAACCGCGACCGGCAGCCAACAGAATGATGAGCATGAAGATGCCCCAGGCGACGCTCAGCGCGGTCAGGAACGTGCGCAGCTTGTTGCGCCGAACCAGCTCGAAGACCTCCTGCCATGCGTCGAGCATGCTCATGCGCCACGCACCACCTTTCCATCTCGGAGTTCGATCAGGCGATCGGTGCGCGCCGCGATGTCCGCCTCGTGCGTGACCAGCACCATGGTGATGCCCTGCGCGTTTACCTCCCGCAGCAGGTCCATCAGTTGGTATGAGGTTTGCGAATCCAACGCGCCTGTGGGCTCGTCGGCGAGTACGAGTTTGGGTTGGGTGATGAGCGCACGCGCGACCGCGACGCGTTGCTTCTGCCCGCCGGAAAGCTCACTCGGTAGGTGCTCTGCCCGATCGGAGAGACCCACCTTGTCGAGATACTCGGCCGCCTGACGCTGACGCTGACGCCGCCCGACGCCCTGATAGTACAGGGGCAGCGCGACGTTTTCGAGCGCGGTCTTGAACGGCAAGAGGTTGAACGACTGAAACACGAACCCGATGAAACGATTGCGCAGACCCGCAGCGCGCCGTTCGCTGAGCGCACGGATGAGCTGACCGTCCAACTCGTAGCGTCCCGAGTCGTAGCCATCCAGGATCCCCAACACGTTGAGCAACGTCGACTTGCCGGAGCCAGAAGACCCCATGATCGAGACCATCTCCCCACGCTCCACGCACAGCTCCACCTCGCGCAACACTTGCAGGCGCTCTTTGCCCATGGGGTAGGACTTGGAAAGCTGGCTCAGCCGGATCAGAGGCTCGCTCACGACCTGAACAACCTTGCTGACAAATGCCTGATTGTCGAGTCCGCTGTTGAGTGCAGCTCGCCCTGGGAAAGGTATCACCCAACGGAACGCTCCCGAGCGCTCGGGAGCGAGGCGTTCTACCCGCGCGAAGCTCGTTGCGAGACCGAACAAAGGGTGATCCCACCCACCAAGCCTGACCATTGCGCAGCAGAGACCACGCAGTGTGGACTCGACCACCCCACGCAGGACCGCCGCGAGCGCGAGGGGACACGTTCGCGGCACTTGGCGACTGCGCCAGGAAGGAGTCTGTCCAATATGTTGCAGAGATGGAACCGCCACGCGCCGCAACGCTCGCCACGGAAGCCTCGACAGGCTCCCCGGCTTCGGCCTGTAGGAGCGTTGCCGCTGGTAGCTACTTCGCTCGGCCTTTGCCTCGGTTGCGGTGACGAGGGGATCGGCGATCCGTGCATACCAGAAGACGAGTACGAGACGACATTCGCGGGCTTTTCCGCCGAAGGGGCCAGCGTGGAGAGTCGCTCGCTGCAATGCAAGAGCCGACTGTGCCTGGTCAATCACTTCCAAGGACGTGTCACTTGCACCTACGGACAAGTGGGGACGTCCGGCGCTTGCACCACACCGGATGGGCTCCCCGTAGAGGTGCCAGTCGTTCCCCAACTGCAGGAGCGCCACCCGAGCGATGCCGTGTACTGTTCGTGTCGCTGTGATGGCCCCGATTCGTCAGCCCCCTACTGCGAATGTCCAGAGGGCTTCTCGTGTTCGGAGCTCATCCCGAACATACCGCTCGCAAGTGAACAACTCAGTGGTAGCTACTGCGTCCGTGACGGCACTCAGGTGGAGCCCAGCGAGCTGTCAGAACGCCCCTGTGACCCAACGACGCAGAGTTGTGGGCCCTCTCGAGCCGCCCCGAATGAGCGAGTGCGATTCGCGAACGTTCACGCGAGGTAACGACGGTGGAGTCGAGAGAACGACTTCAACCGGGGCGGTTCTTCGGGCCCTCGCCCAGCGGGGGCCGGAACAACTGCCCGACGATCGTGCTGGCCCATTCAGCCCCGGCTCGCTCGCTCGACGAGGTCCTGTTCCAGTCGATACCAATTCTGGCGCGCACCGAGCCGTGAGAGCACGGACAAGAGTCCGAAGCGCAGACGGAACAGGAACAAAAACTCGCCGGGGAAAACGAGCTTCATCAGTTCCCGCTTCTTGGCGAACATGTCTTTGAGGCGAGAGCCCGTGCCCAGTTCGATGCTCTGCACCCGGTCCTCGAGCATCGGCCCGTAGAAGGCGCGCAGGAGGCGTCGAGTCAGTTCCGAGTTGGCTTCTCCGCGCGCCGAGCGAACGCCCAGCGCAGCGAGAGCGCCGCTCATAGCGTCAGCATCGTCCTCGTGCACGGCTCGGGTGAGGCGCAACAGAGCCGTGACGAATACTGGCTCGAACTGCCGACTGCATCCGTAGTCGAGGAACGTCAACTTACCATCGTGGAACAAAAGATTACCGGGATGCGGATCGCAATTGTACAGACCGTGGACAAGCAGGGTGCCGAAGTAGAACTCGAAGAGCGCGACCCCCAACGCATCGAGCTCCTCCTGCTCGGGTCCTCCGGCGAGGTATGCGTCCAACCCCTGGCCTTCGACGAAGTCCGTCGTCAGCACCCGACGCGTGGTGAGTTTGGAGTGCACGCGGGGCACGCGGATCAACGCGTGCTCGGCGTACAGCTCAGCAAACCGCTGCTGAACCTGTGCTTCATGCAGGTAGTCGCATTCGAGGTAGAAGCGCTTCTTCGCCTCTTCCACCAGCCCTTCGATGTTGGCCCCGGCATAGACCGCAGACGCGATGGGTCCAGCCAGCAGCGCGGGCGCGAAGTCGTTTTCGATGGCCTTGTCGATGCCCGGATATTGAACCTTCACGGCAACGCGCTGTCCGTTCTTCAGCTCACTGGTGTGCACTTGACCGATGGACGCAGCCGCGATGGGCTCTTGAGAAAGACCGCCCAACAAGGTCGGAGCGTCGCGACCCAACTCCTGGCGAATTAGCCGTTTCACCGTCTCGAGACCCATCGGCGGTGAATGAGTCTGCAGCACCGCCAGCCCCTCGCGGAGTTCGCTTGGCAGATCGACGTCGATGTAGCTCATGATCTGGCCGGCCTTCATCGCGATCCCCTTGAGTTCACCCAAAGACCCCACGAGTTCGCGGAGCCGACGAGCGTCAGGGCTGTCAGCTCGCGAAAGCAGTGCCGTCTTGAGCACCACCGAAGCCGTCTTGCCCATGCGTCCCAACACGCTCGTCGGCAGTCGCATCTCTTGCGCTAGCAAGTGCCGAGCCAGGGAATACTTGCTGTCTGCCATGTTTACGCTGAGCAGCGTCGCACGCTTGTTCGGACCGACGGAAGCCAATCCAACCCGAGGACTCGTTGGCCAAGCAACACCGACCCCCACGATCCACCGACGGGCCGAACCACACCGTCCCCCGCAAAGCCCTAAGTGTCGGACAGCACAAAGGACTTGACGCAGAGCGCGCGGAGCGCAAGTCAGGTAGGCCATGAAGCGATCCGGAGGGACGCGAACTGACGAGCGACGTGCGCCCTCGCGCGTGCGCGCGCAATTCGAGCGAGTTCGGAAGACGAGCGAAGACGTCTGCGCACCCCTGGAGGCAGCGGACTTTGAGGCGCAGTCGATGCCCGACTGCAGCCCGACGAAGTGGCACCTGGCGCATACGACGTGGTTCTTCGACGTCTTCGTGCTCGAAGCCTTCGAACCTAACTACCGGCCCCGGCACGAGAAGTACCGAGTGCTATTCAACTCCTACTACCAACAGGTCGGTGAGCGACAGCTGCGTGCGGAGCGAGGCTTGTTGACTCGGCCGAGTCTGGAAGAGGTAAAAGCTTACCGCGACGAGATCGAAGAACGGGTGCTCGCACTGCTCGACGCACCTGACACGCCAGATGCCGTGTACGAACGCGTGGAGCTGGGGTGCCACCACGAGCAGCAGCACCAAGAGCTGATTCTCACGGACATCAAGCACTTGTTTTCTCGCAGCCTACTGTCGCCCGCCTACCTCGCAGAGGAGCAGGCTGTGTCGCAACGGAGCGAAAGCCCAAGCCTCACATTTTCCGAAGTTGCAGCAGGCATCGTCGAGATTGGCCATCCCCCAGATGCGGGTTTCTGTTTCGACAACGAAACCCCGCGCCATCGTGTGCTGCTCGACCCCTTCTTGCTCGCCGATCGGCTCGTTACCAACGGAGAATTCTCGGAATTCGTCCGTGACGGCGGTTACCGACGGCCGGAGCTGTGGCTCGATCAGGGATTCATCCACGCGCAGGAGCAGGGATGGGACAAGCCTGCGTACTGGCGAGGCGATCCTGGTGACTACACCGAGTTCACTCTTTGTGGCGAAAGGGAACTGAGACAAGAAGAGCCCGTGGTGCACGTGAGCTACTACGAGGCGGATGCCTACGCGCGTTGGACCGGTGCCCGTTTGCCAACGGAACAGGAGTGGGAAGTGGCGGCAGCAAAACAGCGCATCTGTGGTAACCTACTGGGTCAGGGGCGCTTTCATCCCTCGTCTGCCGCCGACGCCCCCTTGTCGCAGATGTTCGGGGACACCTGGGAGTGGACGCGAAGCTCCTACGAGGCGTACCCCGGGTTCACTGCGGCGGCGGGCGCGCTCGGCGAATACAACGGCAAGTTCATGTGCAACCAACGCGTGCTTCGGGGCGGAAGCTGCGTCACCGATGTGACACACGTGCGTTCCAGCTACCGCAACTTCTTCTACCCCAAGGATCGCTGGCAGTTCTCGGGGTTCCGCCTCGCCAAAGACGCACCCGCGCGCTGAACCAAACGACATCATGCAACGCTCTACCCAATCACTCGCCCTTCCTCTGCTCGACCTTCATCCGGAACCGACGGATTTTCTGTCGGATGCCAAGGAGGGGTTGCGTGCCACACCCAAGCGGCTCTCGCCCATGTACTTCTACGATGCCCGTGGCTCGAAGCTCTTCGACCAGATCTGCGAGCTGAGCGAGTACTACCCAACTCGTACGGAGATCTCGATCCTGCAACGCTACAAGAACGAGATCAGCTTGGCGCTCGGGGCTGGCAGCAGCCTGATCGAGCTCGGCAGCGGCAGTAGTCTCAAGACCTCCATCGTCGTCGATGCTGCAAGAGACTTGCACAGCTACGTGCCGATCGACATTTCGAAGGAGCACCTGAGCGCCGCAGCCCAGCGGGTCGCGGCGCGCCATCCGGAGCTCCGAGTGATGCCCGTGTGCGCCAACTTCCTCGGCGAGTTGAGGCTCCCAAATGCAACCAACGAGGCGCGGCGCAAGCACTTCTGGTTTCCAGGTTCCACGATCGGAAACTTGAACCCGAAAGCTCGTCGGCAATTGCTCCAGCGAGTCGTACAGCTCTGCCAGCCCCAAGGAGGCGGGCTTCTCATCGGCATCGACCTGCAGAAGAGCCGTCGCGTGCTCGAAGATGCCTACAACGACTCGCAAGGAGTAACGGCGGCTTTCAACTTGAACGTGCTGGCTCGCATGAATCGTGAGTTGGGCGCGAACTTCGCGCTGAGGGAGTTCAGCCACAAGGCCTTTTACAACGAAGACGAGGGACGCATCGAGATGCACCTCGAGAGCACACAGGCTCAGGTCGTCACTCTGGGCAAGGAGCGCTTCGCCTTCGAAGCCGGCGAGCGGATGTGCACGGAGTTCTCGTACAAGTTCACCGTGGGTGGTTTCGCCGAAGAAGCGGATGCCGCGGGACTATCGCTGTTGAAGGTGTGGACGGACCCGCAAGAACTATTCGCCGTCCTGCTCTTGCGCTGCTGAAGGCAGCTGCGCCACCACCCGGCAGGCGCGCATGGGCGAGCCGCACCGTTGCGTGCCCGGTCTCGGCAACGGGCACGCCCTCGGGTGACCGCTTGCGCTCAAATCCACCAGGCGCTGGCGATGGCAATCGACAGACTCGGCGAGGCGTGTACTCTGCGGGCATGACAGCACGTGCCCGCAAGTACTGGCTGATGAAGAGCGAGCCCGACGTCTACTCGATCCGACATCTCGAAAAAGAGAGCGTCGGTCCATGGGATGGCGTGCGCAACTACCGGGCTCGCAACTTCATGAAGAACGAGATGGCGATCGGGGATCTGATCCTCTTCTACCACTCGAACGCCGACCCACCGGGTGTGGCCGGCGTGGCACGGGTTGCCAGTGAGACGCATCCAGATCCGACGCAGTTCGAGCCCAAGAGCAAATACTACGACCCCAAGAGCAAACATGAGGACCCTCGCTGGTGGCTGGTGGATGTGGAGTACGTGGAGGAGCTGCCGCGCTTCGTCCCGTTACCCGAGCTACGAGAAGACCCGGCTCTTGACGGCATGATGCTCTTGAAGAAGGGCATGCGCCTGTCGATTCAACCGGTGGACAAGCCGCACTTCCGTCACGTTCTGAAACTGGGCGGAGCGAAGACGAAGGTGCGCTGAAGCGTCCGGCACCACGCAAGGGCAGCGTGGGTTCGACGTGGTCGTACCATCGCGCTGGCAACGACAAAGCTTCGCTTACAGGACTTGCGCCCGCGCCATCACTGGCTCAGACTTCCAGTATCTGAACGACGGCGCTCTGCCACGGAATGGTCCGGCCTTCGCGAGAAGGGTCTGCTTCAGGTAACCTGTGCGAACGAAATCGAAATGGCCAGCGCAAGCAATGCCTTCGAGCTTTTCGGCAACGTTCGCCCAAGCAACGAACGCCACGGCGAGGACCGTCGGGCGTCGTCAGACGGTATCTGACGGCCCGGTGGCGCCGGCACTGCGCCGGAGGAGGTACCCATTCATGAGTGAATCGAAAAACGTCAACTCTTTGCCGCGAGGTGAGAGAAGGTAGTACTAAGGGTACTCAACTTCACGCAGCTCTTTCCTCACGTTGAGCGTGTGAAGTGCCCTCCTTCGCGAAGAGAAGGTGGCGTTCGACGGCGGCTCACCGGAAGGTGCGTCGCCGTCGGCTATTTTGTGCGGCGGCCAGGGGTGAGCCGGGGTTCGGTGTACCGATTTCGGGCGCACCAGGAGCGACCGTCACTTCGACTCTGCTGTGCCGTCACTTCGAAGTTCGCCGCGTTATCACTCCGACTCCGCTGCCGCAGTGGATAGGCGACGCTGCAGATCACTGCGAGCCGTTGCTACCAACTCACCGAGCAACATCACACAGGTGTGCGCCGACTGCTCACCGAGCTTGGCGCGCTGTCCACAACCGCGAGCATGTGCCCCGAGCTCGCCTCGCTGGAGAGCAGCGACGATCTGTTCCCAGACGACGGCGACATCGTCACCCGGCTGACGGCGGCGCGCCTCGTGGCGATAGTGGTGCGCGAACTCCAGTAGCGCGTCCTCGAGCTGTTCCACGACCCGCGGGGCAACTTTGCGCCGGGGAGCGAACGAGAGGCCATCCTGGTCGAGCACTTCGATCATGCTGCGAAGCCGCTCCGTCGTCCCGGCGCGTGCCATCTCGGACGACAGACTGTTCGCAGCCGGCTCGCGTTCACACGCGAACAACACACCAAACGAAAGCGCCAAGACAGTCGCGAGGCTTCGAGTTCGCTCCAGGCGCCGGCGCATCCCACACCGCATTGGGCTCGCATAGCACGGCCGGGGAGCTCGGCCGATGGCCATCGCTCGAGGTCGGCAATACACCTAGTCCGCCGCCATTTGGTGAGACGGGCAAGGCTGGGCGAACTCCGAAGCACGGCTCGGCACTCCCGCCATTTTCGGCTGGATTGGAACGTGGCACAGAGTCGTGCTCCACAGCGTACCCGCTCGGGCGATGGGGCGTCCCAATGTCATACACGACGGAAAGATGCGCCAGGCGCCGTCCCCATCAGGCCACGTAACCACTCCAGGCTGGATCTGCCGACGGCGAGCGCCGTAGAACCCGGCAAACCCCAACGGTGGAGGAACCAGTGGCAACCAAGCGAACTTCGAACTCGGCGCCGTGTCGCGCGCAGCACCCAATCTCGTCGACTATCTCGGAAGTGCTAGGAGCCCTGCTGCTGCTCGCTGCGACTGCGGGCTGCGAAGCCGAGCAAGCGAAGCCGACCGAAAAGACGAGTGCAACGGCATCCGCCTCCGCAGCCGCCACCGCCACGACCTTGCCGGCAGCAACGACGGCCCCGGCCGCCAAGAAAGAAGAACCGGAGGAGGAGCCCGGGGCGAACATCGAGTGCAAAGACGGCCCCGTCGCCGACTTTCACGACGAAGTACTGGAAGCAGAAATTCGCCGCAAGTTGGACAAGGCAGAAGGTGAGATCAAGCTCAGTGAGCTACGCAACGTGCGTTCCGTCAACCTCGCGCGCGATCCCAAAGCGACCGTCGACTATCTCGACCCTTGCATCTTCCCCCACCTGACGAATGTCAAAGACCTGTTTCTCGGGCGTGGCAAGCTCAAAGACATCTCACTGCTTTCGAAGCTCACGAAGCTCGAGTCACTTCGCGTCGCGATGAATCAAGTCTCGGATCTCTCCCCGTTGGAGGAGCTGCCGAAACTCGATCGGCTCGACTTGGGATACACACAAGTGAAGGATCTCTCCCCCCTGTCGAAACTGAAGTCGCTGACGGAGCTGCAGTTGGACAACACCAAGGTGAGCGACGTCTCTGCCTTGGCAAACCTCGAGAACCTCGAGCGTCTGAGCATTCAACGCACGGACGTGGCGGACGTCAGCGCGCTCAAGCCGTTGAAGAAGCTGAAGTTTCTCTACGTGGGGGGCTCGCGTGTCGACGACCCCTACTCCGTCGCACGGCCAGGCCTGAAGATCGTGCAAGACTGAGTGCGGCTCACGTCCCGACCGCTAGCCAGCTCACGTCCACGGACCATATCTTCGAGTTGAGCCAGGTCTCGGCAATCACGTCGAAGCCTTGGGTCGAGATGTTTTCAGCGCGCACGCGGATGCGCGCGGCGTCCTCGTTCGATATGTCGAACCCCACGATGCCGAGGTGCACCACGGGAGCGGCACGCAGGGGCTGCTCGAAGTTAACTGTGGCTCGATAGCGGCGGGCTTCGCCGTCCTGCGGGCCACGAACGAGTTCCCAGCCCTCGTCGTCGGCGCCGAATTTGTTGACTCCGGCGATGAAGACCAGCGGCTCGACCGAGACGGTCATGCCGCGACCTCAGGTTTCGATCGGTATTGCATGCACCCATAGTCGGGCAGACTTGGTTGCCGGCGGGTTTCGAAGCACCACCGAATCACGTGGCGCTACCGTTCTTGCGGAAGTTCTAGCGCGCAGACTCCGGCTCGGTGTGTCGCTGTGATTCGGCGGGGAAGGAGCTACGCTCGGCGCATGACGGGTACGAATCCTTACCATCGCGGTAGCTGCCTCTGTGGAGAAGTGCGCTACGAGGCCGACGAGTTCGCGAGCGATACGGCACATTGTCACTGCTCGATGTGCCGCAAGTTTCACGGCGCGGCGTTCGCCACGTTGGTCAGTGTGCCGAAGTCGGCGTTCCGCTGGCTTGCTGGCTCCCACCACCTGCGTGAGTTCCGAGCGGGCAACGGCACGGTGAGAACCTTCTGCGGGCAATGCGGCTCGAGCCTCGCCTTCACCACCTCCAAAGCCCCAAACAACATCGAGCTCGCGCTTGCAACGCTCGACGGTCCATCGCCTGTCGTGCCCAATGCCAACATCTTCGTGAGCTACGGCGTCAGCTGGGCACCCCTCGACCCGAAGCTCCCCCGTTACTCCGAGGGCCGGGACAGCCCACCTCACACCTCGACGTCGTAGTCGAGCACGGCTTCGTCGCCAGTCATGCCGCGGAAGCCCCAGCAGTGGGCTGGTTGCTCCATGAGGGTGATCTCCACGTCCACCGGAGACATCCCGAGCGCCGTATCCAAGTCGGAGAACAGACGTTTGATGAGCGATTTCTTCGTCTGCTCCGAGCGCCCCTGCATCATGTTGATCTCGATCACGGTGTAGGCATCGCTGCGTCCGGCGGGCGCGTAGAAGTCTTCACGCGCCATGGGGAAGAAGCGATGCGCGCGCTTTTCTTCAGGCAAACCGAGAACGGCTTGCACCGCACCGTGGATCGCGTCGGAAAGCTGCGCCTTGATGGGGTTGAGGCGAGCAGCCAGGCCATAGATTCGTATCATGGCCCAGAGCTTCTCCGACGCACCGCGGGCTAGCAAGTACTACAACTCTCCCATGCGCCTGATCCTGACACAGCCGACACTCGCGACTTCCGATGCCCCCGACTCGGTGACGACGATCAGTGACCTGCTGCGGGAGCATGGCGCGCCGTTCCCGGACGAGGACGTGCTCTTGCTGCCCGAGCACTGGTACCCCGGCAACGATCCCGAAGGCTACTTGCGCGCCGTACAGGAGCTAGCCCGAGTGGCGGGGTGTCACGTCGTTGGCGGCTCACAACACGAGCACGCCGCGGGGCACAGCGTCAACACCGGCGTCGTCATCCGACCCTCAGGGGAAGTGTTGACTCGCTACGAAAAGCAACGCCCCTACGCACTCGAGCGGCAACGCGTCGGCCCGGGCAGGGAGATCGGCGAATTCGAGGTCAACGGCCGCAGGATGGCCGTCTTCATCTGTGCCGACTTTTGGTTTTCGGACCTCTTCGATCGACTGAACCACTCACCGGACGTCGTCTTGGTGCCCGCGCTGTCAGTTACTCGCAAACCGTCACCGGACTACTCCCGTGCTCTCTGGCGTCACCTCTCGACCGCGCGCGCGTACGAGTTCGGCCTCTACGTGGGGATCTCCGATTGGTCCACCGAATCCAACTTGCCACCGCTGCGCGCCGCGGGCGTGGCGGGCTTTTCCGATCCGACGGGCACGGATCCGGAGCACTTCTTTCGCCCCGTCGACGCTGGCGGAGTCAGCCTCGTGGAGCTCGACTTCGACGCTCTGGACGATTTCCGGCACGACCGCCGAGAGCGCGGCTTCCTGTGGGATCCAGCCATAGTGCGTCAATCGAGCGACCGCTGAGGGAGTGGGTCGTGCGGTTCGAATGCCCCGACAACCGCTCTCTTCACGGGCGCATCGCTGAAGCCGACGCTGTCGTCATGCTCCCGGCAGCTCGAGTTCGACACTGTCACCAACGCCCACCACGGCATGCGCGCTCCGCGCGTTTGTACCACACGCGCTCAGCCACTCCCGCAACTCGACGGTGATCGCCTCTACCTGCTGCCGATTGACGACGTCATTGAGTGGGCAGTAGACCGCGGCGGCAACTCGCGTCGTTTCGTCCGTCGTCTTCGTGCGCAGGCAATCTTTGATTGCGTTGACGATGGGCACAGAGACTCCCGTCGTCGTGTCGAGCTCGCAGCCACACAGAAGGTCCCGCAGCGCCAGCTCTTGCCCGCCCTGGTTGAAGACGTAGCGTTCGTCCTCCGTCCCCAGACGAAAGACGAAGTGGTCCTTGCTCGACAAATCCAAGTCCCAGACACTGATGGGCACCATGTGCTGGAGACTGACGAGGTTGTTGGCATCCACCAGGCCGTTGACGGCCGGGAACGAACCCTCGTGAGCTGACCGCAACAGGTACTCACTAGCGGGCTTGCCGCGCCCGGTCGGTTTGTACGTGCCGTTGCGCAACATCTGTCGGCACGCGACACGGCGACCCTCCAGCTCGGCTGAGAGCTCGCCCTGCCGCTGCTCGACACAACGTTGGATGGCCGCTCTCAGCGCATCGCTTGCCACATCGGCAACGACCCCCTCGACGGCAACGACGCCAATCGCGATGTCTGTTCGAGGCAGCTCGATGGAAAAGTGCAACGTCACGGGCGCTCTTTCTTTCGGCGGTTTTGGTCCTTGCCGCTCACGACCCCTCGAACGGGAAGTACTCCCGCGCGTTGACGTAGCACACGCCCTCGACGAGGTCCCCCAGTAGCCCTTCGTCGCGTGGCAGGAGGCCCGCTTCTACCTCCGATCCGAGCAGATTGCAGAGTAGGCGCCGAAAGTAGTCGTGCCGCGAGTAGGAGAGGAAGCTGCGTGAGTCAGTCAACATACCCACGAATCGAGACAACAGGCTCATGTTCGACAACGCGTCCAGCTGGCGCTCCATGCCGCTCTTCTGATCGAGGAACCACCATGCACTACCGTATTGGAGCTTACCGGGTACGCTACCGTCCTGGAAGTTGCCAATCATCGTGGCGTACAGTTCGTTGTCCCGCGGGTTCAAATTGTAGAGGATTGTCTTGGCGAGTTGGTCCGTGTTGTCTAATCGGTCCAAGAAGCGAGACAGAGCGCTCGCTACCGGCCAGTCGCCGATGGAATCGAAGCCAGTGTCGGGGCCCAGTGTGCGCAACAGGCGGGTGTTGTTGTTCCGCAGCGCGCCGATGTGAAACTGCTGAACCCAGCCGCGGGCGTGGTCCATCAACGCGAGTTCGTGCAATAGCGTCGCCTGTAGACACTGCTCCTCGTCGACCGCGAGGCCTTGCGATGCGCGGATTTTGGCGAAGGCTCGAGCCGCCCCTTTCGCGCTGAGTGGGTCCGCAAGCATGGTCTCGAGACCGTGGTCGGACAATCTGCACCCGATCTCGTGAAATGTATCGTGCCGTCGCCCTAGGGCAGCTAACAGATCGTCGTAAGTACTGATCGACAGATCGGCAGCACGGGACAACTCGTCCAGCCATCGATTGTAGATGCTGGGATCCGAAACCGCGATCGCCCGATCCGGTCGCCAGGTGGGCAAGAGAGCCGTGTGCCGGCCGGACACCTTCGCGTATGCGACGTGGTGCTCGAGGGAGTCGGTCGGGTCGTCCGTGGTGCACACGACGCGCACGTCGAATTGACGGAGCAGCCCCTGCGCCCGGAACTCCGGCTGAGCCAGTTTCTCGTTGCACTGGTCGTAGACACGACGCGCGCTCTTCTCGTCCAACAGGCAATCGCTGATGCCGAAGGGGAAGGCCAGCTCCAGATGCGTCCAATGGTAGAGCGGATTGCGCAGCGTTCTGGGCACCGTCTTCGACCAGGCCAGGAACTTCTCCCAATCGCTGGCATCACCCGTGCAAAAGCGTTCATCCACCCCATTGGTTCGCATCGCGCGCCACTTGTAGTGATCCCCGGACAGCCAAATCTCCGTGAGGTTGGCGAAACGATGATTGTTCGCGACCTGCTCCGGCGGCAAGTGGCAGTGGTAGTCGATGATCGGCTGCCGCTTGGCAACATCGTGGTAGAGGCGCCGGGCGACCTCCGTGTCGAGCATGAAGTCTTCGTGGATGAATGCCTGACTCACTGATTGACTCCGCTGGCCAAGAAACCGCCATCGACGGCGAGGATCTCGCCGTTGACGAAACTAGCCGCGTCCGAGGCCAAGAAGATCGCGGCGCCTACCAACTCTTCCACGTTCCCGAAGCGCTGCATTGGGGTGCGCATCTCGAGTTCTCGACCACGAGCAGTTCCGTCCAGCAACTCGCGATTGAGCTCGGTACGAAATACTCCTGGCGCAATGGCGTTGACGTTTACTCCCCGACCACCCCACTCCACAGCGAGAGTTTTCGTGAGCTGTCCGACAGCCGCTTTGCTGGCTCCGTACGCGGCCACCTCGAACAGCCCGACATACGTCGAGAGCGAGGCGATGTTGATGATCCGACCGTAGCCACGCTCGAGCATGGGGCGACCGAACACCTGGCAGCCGCGAAGCGTGCCCGTCAGATTGCAGTCCAGGATACTGTTCCATTCGCCTTCCGACACTTCGAGTGTCGGTCGCCGCGCGGTCTTGCCGGCGCAATTGACGAGGATGTCCACCTTGCCGAACTCGTCGAGTGCGGCATCCCGCAGGCGCTCCAACGAGCCTCGGTCCGTGACATCACACGTCGTTCGGAGGGTTCGGCACCCGAGGCCCAGCAGCTCGACCGCGAGCGCGTCCACTTGTTCCGCTCGCCGCGCGCTGGCGACGACGTCCGCACCCGCTTCGGCAAGACCGAGAGAGATGGCGCGACCGATCCCCGTGGTGCCGCCGACGACGACCGCGGTTTTCTCTTCGAGACTCAGCTTAGCGTACGACACTGCCGCCCTTGTGCTCCGTCTCGAACGGCAGAGCAAGTGCCCACCACGCGCAAACGGCAGCGTTGAATCGTGGGAACAATTGTCTTTCTCGATTCGGAAAAGGTACGGGCGTCGTGATCGGCCGCTGGGTACCAGAGGCGCGGGGAGACGGAGCGTCGTCGGCCGTTTCGGGCGAACGATGTCGGAAAGGAGCGCACAGCGGACCGCTCCGACGACGCCGACGCGATGCTGCAACGCCTCGGGATCGGTGCTAAATGTTCGCTCGTGAAAACGAATCGGGAGATGGGTTTCGGGGCTTCCGTGCCCCTGAGGTGGTCTGTGGTCCTGCTGCTTGCCGTGACCAGCACGGGCTGCCTGGGCAGTCTGGGCGTCAAAGAGAAGCACGCGGCCGTGCACAAGTGTTCGTCCGGCGACGTCACCCTGAAGGAGTTGGAAAACGAGGGGCACGCGAAGTACCAGAGCACGGGTTGCGGCCACGAGGAGACTTACTACTGCATCCTCGCGAAATGCCGTTCGCCACGCGTGCTGAGCGTTCGTCACCATGCGGCGAAGCACAACTGCAAGATGGAGGAGATCACCACCGAGGAGCCCTCCCCGAACGAGTTCGTCACTTCCGGCTGCGGAAAAACGGACCGCTATCGGTGCAAAGAGGTGCCCGACGACGTCGTGGCGTGCGACCGCGTCAAATGAGCGCCGGTCGAAAGCACACCCAGGCGGCGTGATCGGATTGTCGTGGGCTAACGGACCTCGCGCACAAACGACCGACGCCTCCGGAACGCCAGGCCGATCACGAGCCCCCACGGAATGAGGACGAAATGCCGGCGCATACCGATCTCCGACGAATGCAGTGCTGGCGAACTGTCGGCGCGACCCGCGATCGAGCAGCCACAGCCGCCACCTCCATTGGGACCCGTCGCGTCGCCGTCGGCGGGTCCGTCGCTGACGGCGGCACCGTCGCCGACACTCGTCGAATCAGTGGCTTGCGCGGCCTCGACCCCTGGGGGCACGCCGTCGGAGCCCTCCGTGTCCTGGACCGAAGGGACCTGCTCGTCGGAGGGCTCCCCCACGGGGGGCCCGCCCGCATCCTCGGGCGCCAGCGGCTCTTCGGCCGTCTCGCGGGTTACCAATGCCCGCTCACAGTCGTCCTGCTCGAGAACCGCCGCGTCGGGAGAACCGACGAGCCTGCCCGCGTCCGGGTCCGTGTCCTCATCGATGTCCGTCGCTGAAGACGCCTCTGGGTCGAAGGGAAAGCGCACCTCGAACAGCCGCGGCCACAGCTTGCCCCCGATGAAGAAGTGCTGACTCGTGGCATGATATGCAATCCCGTTGAGCACGTCGGCGGCTCGAGCCTCCTCGTCGCTGAGCAACCCCGACGCGTCCACCAACGTCAGCACCTCCCCAGATGCGGGATCGATGCGCAAGATGGAGTCGGTCATCCAGACGTTCGCGTACACCAGCTCCCCGACGCACTCGAGTTCGTTCAGCCGAACGACGGGGTCGCCATCCAAGGTGACCGTCACTTGTCCGAGCAACTCGAACGTCTCCGGGTCTCGAAAGAAGAGCTCGCTACTCCCATCGGACATCACGAGACGGTTTCCGTCGTAGCACAGCCCCCAGCCTTCACCCTCGTACTCGAAGTCTCGGGTCGAAGCGAAGGTGTCCTCTTGGTACTCGTGAGCCACTCCGTTCTTCCACGTGAGTTGGATCAGGCGCTCGTCCACCAACGATAACCCCTCTCCAAACTCCTCCGCAGGCAGGGCAACCTGGCGCAGCACGTCGCCACTGTGGATGTCTACCAGCCGTAGGCTGGACTCTTCGTACAGGCCAGTGCTCTCGTAGAAGACCCCACAGTGAATCAACAGGCCTTGAGTGAACGCTTCGGGATCGTGCGGCCAGCTGCTGACGACGCTGGGGTGCGCGATCGGCACGGCGGCCCCGGTCGACGCCGAGAGCAGCCCGACGCCGAGCGCCGCACACACCCCAATGCCGACGAGCCAGCCACTGCGAGGCGCGCGCGAACGGTAGCGGCACGAGCGGGAGAGTAAGGCCCGCCAGGCCAGCAAGCGAAGCCGGTGTGCCCATAGCAGCGAGGCGCCAAGCATGGCTTTCAACTTACAGCCCGCGTCCCTTTGGAGCAAAATGGACGGCTGGACCGAGATGAAAAGTCCGACGGGGGCTGCTGGAAGGGCCGCCAGTCGCTGCTCTCGCAACAAAGCACTTGCCGGCGTGCGGTACGGCTGTATCCTTGTCACCTCGCATGCACCCGCGTTGCTTTCATCTGTTTAGCTATTCTTGGGGCCGCTTTTGGCGGCCCGGGGCGCGGTGCTGTGTCGATAGGCCCTCTCGATTCGTGAATTTCGAGTAGCTAGTCCCAATCGACGAACCTCACCGAGCCCCTGGCAGCCACGAGCAGCCAGGGGTTTTTCGTTTTTTGTCCCGAGCCCAACCTTCCCGGAGAGTCCCCATGTCGAACGTTCCCCAGATCCCTGCGCAGGCGCACCTGTCCGTAGCCGCCGCGGCCGCAGCCCAGCGCGTCCGTTTCCAGCTCGAAAAGCCGCACGCTGAAGAACTGCCAACCCCCGACGAACTGCGCCGAGAGCTGCCGCTGAGTGCCACCGCCCGCTCGACGCTCGAACGGAGTCGACGCACGATCGCACGCATCTCTGCCGGAGAAGACACGCGGCAGTTGGTCATCGTTGGCCCCTGTTCCATCCACGACCCAGTCGCGGCGTTGGAGTATGCGGAGCGTCTCGTCTTGCTGGCCAAGGCGTGTTCCGACGTCATCGTCGTGTGCATGCGCGTCTACTTCGACAAGCCGCGTACTTCGGTGGGCTGGAAGGGGTTCGTCAACGACCCTCACCTCGACGGCAGCTGCAACGTGCAAGCGGGGCTTCGAAGTGCCCGCGCCCTACTCACGGAGATCGCCGCGATGGGTCTGCCCACTGCGAGCGAACTGCTCGACCCGCTCGCCACCTGCTACATCGAGGACTGCCTGAGCTGGGCTGCCATCGGTGCGCGCACGAGTGAGAGTCAACCGCACCGGGAACTCGCCAGTGGGTTGAGGGTGCCCGTGGGACTGAAGAATCCCGTTTCAGGCGACTTGGAGAGCGCGGTGCACGGTCTCGTCGCCATCCGCAGTCCGCACACGCGACTCGTGCTCGCAGGTAGTGGCAAGCCAACGCTACATCTCACGCAGGGCAACGCTCACAGCCACCTGATACTCCGGGGAGGAAAGGCCGGGTCGAACTACGATCCCGAGTCCGTCGCTCGAGCGGAAGCGCAGTTGCAAGCTCACGGGCTGCGCGCCCGCATCATCGTCGATGCCAGCCACGGCAACAGCAACAAGGACCCGCGACGTCAACCCGACGTCGTCCGCGTCGTCAGCGAGCAACTGCGCGCGGGCTCACGCTCGCTCATGGGACTCATGCTCGAAAGCCATCTCCACCCCGGTCGTCAGTCCCCAGCGAGCACACCCGAACTGCAATACGGGGTGAGCGTCACCGACGCTTGCCTCGGATTCGAGCAGACGACGGCGGTCCTCGACGAGTTCGCGGCGGCGCTGCGGCACAGGGGTGTTGCTGCGGGCAAAGGTGTAGTAGGCGACGAGGGTGGCGAATCCTCGTATCGAACGCCTCCTGTATCGCACACTGGAGCGCACGTGCCAAAAGTACGCGTTGCTCTCTCCGGGTGACCGCATTGCCGTCGCGCTCTCCGGCGGCAAAGACAGCTACGGCTTGCTGGCACTATTGTCCAAGCTGGTGCGCCGCCTACCGTTTCGGGTGGAGCTCTTGGCCTTGCACCTCGACCAGGGCCAGCCCGGATACGACGGAGCGCCCTTGGTGCGTTGGCTGGACGCTTCCGGCGTCGCGTTCGAAATCCTTCGAGAGGACACATACTCCGTCGTCACGGACAAGCTCGCTCCCGGACAGACGTACTGCGCACTGTGCTCGCGGCTGCGACGAGGGGCACTATACACGGCATTGGAACGACTGGACTACAACAAGCTCGCCCTCGGGCACCACCGCGACGACGCGCTCGAGACCTTGTTGATGAACCTCTTTTACTCCGGTCGTCTTCAGGCCATGCCGGCGACGTACACCACTGACGACGGTCGCTTCGAGGTCATTCGGCCGTTGATAGAATGTGCGGAGAGTTGGCTCGAGGAGTACGCCGCTGCCTGCGACTTTCCCATTCTGCCTTGCAACCTCTGCAGCTCTCAAGAAGGCTTGAAGCGACAGCGCGTCAAACGACTGCTCACTGAGCTGGAGCAAGAGCAGCCCGATCTGCGCGCCATCATGCTCAACGCTTTGCGAAACGTGCGGCCCAGCCACCTCCTCGACGATGACGTCGCCCGCGTTTGGCAAGCGCGGGACCCCGACATACGTCCGGATGGCCCCGCGCTACCGACCCAACGCCACATGGCGGTGGAACCTTCGGTCTCGCGGCGGCTGAAGGTGGTGGACTGATCGACACGAGAAGGTACTTTGTCGAGTAGCGCTATCGTCAGCGGCGCTCACGCGGCTTGTCCGTGACGCACGACTCGATTGCGTCCGCCTGTCTTGCCACGGTACAGCGCGTCGTCCGCGTCGCGAATGCTCTGTTCGATACTCGCCCCCATCGTCACCTGCGTGATCCCGAACGTCATCGTGATGCAGACGGCCACCTCTCCACAGGCAAACGTGCGCTCCTCGATGGCACGCCGCAGACGCTCGGTCACCGTCACCGCGTTCGCCACATCCGTGCCCGGCAGCATCATGAGGTACTCTTCCCCGCCCCAGCGCGCGACCACGTCGTGTTGACGCAAACCCGCTTTCAGCACGCGTGACATCTCGACGAGCACGTCGTCCCCCACGTCGTGCCCGTAGTTGTCGTTGATGCGCTTGAAGTGGTCGATGTCGGCGAGCACCAGAGCAAAGGGCGCGCCCCCTCGTTGGACCCGCTGATGTTCCTCGGCGATGCGTTCGCGCATGGCGCGGCGATTGAGCAACGACGTCAACGCGTCGTGGCTCGCCATGCGTTCCAGGCGGCCCTCTGCGCTCACCGACGCTCGTCGATAGTAGTACGTGATGAGCCCGAGTGTCGCGGTCGGCACCACGATGTTGCCGATCGTGAACACCTCCATGATGAGAGGCTCCAAGGGCACACTGAGATCGCGATACAAGAACCTCAGGACGATCATCACGCCGAGTATCGCCGTGGATCCGCCCACCACGAATCCGGTCGACAGCCGATCGTTGAACAGCAAGAAAGGGATCAGCGGAATGAGATAGGCGTAAAAACCGATGTCCCAGCCGAGCAGTGCCGTGGCCACGACAGCATGCGCTACCACCTCGCCGAGGAGTAGAAACACTGCCGCACGCTGTCGATAGGTGCGGTTGAGGCGCACCGCCAGCACCCAAGCCACGACGCTGAACACGTTGAAAACCGCGAGCAGCGTCACCCCAGTCGCGGCGAACAACGGGACGAATGCGGCATGGGCAACGATGCCCACGTAACCCGCTCTGCCGATCACCACGTACATCCGGTAATCGACCGGGTGCTGCGATGGCTGCGCGGTGTGCAGCACGAAAGCATGAGCTGGAATGAGCGAATCTTGGACGACCAGCCCCTCACCCACCACGACGGGGGGGCCCGTCTGATTGCTCCTGCTGTGCTCTGGGCTCACGACAGAACGTCCCTCTCGGCGTGGTTATAACCGGTTTGCTCCCGGGAGAACATCGCCGCCCGAGTGCGTCGTTTTGGGTCGTTCCGAATGCGGGACGCACGCGCACCCTGCCGATACACTGACGCGCGCCACCGCCGGCCTCCTGCTTCAATGCCCTCCATGTCCGCCCGATTCTGCCCCATTCCGGCTAGTGCGCCGCCGACGCTTCGGTCAGGTTCGGAACCGGCGCCCTATCAGCGGAGCCAACAACAAGACCCAGGCAGCAGAACTGCGCCGCGAGAGCGCGCCAACGACAACACAACCGCAACCCGCACCTTCGCGCTCTTCGCCGTCGACAGATGGGTCATCGCCACCGGGCTCGCCCTCACCATCCGTCTGCGTCGCATCCGCACCTCGAGCGCCATCGCTGGAGTCGCCGCTGGTATCAGTTTCGGAAGCCTCGCCCGCAACAGCGTCTGTTGCCATCGCAGCCTCGGTGTCTTCTGCACTCGGCTCGACTTCGGAAACCGTCCCAGCATCTTCCGCAAACACGGGTTCGTCGCCAGCTGCAGCCTCGTCCTCCCCGCCTGGCACCGGTGAAGCGGTCGGCGGCTCTCCCAGTGGGCCGTACTCCGGCAGCGGCAAGCCGACCTCATAGGCTCCAAGATCGGGCGCGTCGCCCGTGAAACCACCGTTGATGTTGGGGAGTAGCACCGCCCGGTCGACGGCGGCACCGTCTGCGCGAAGTTCCATCGAAACGTCGGCAGAGGGAGCGAACGGGTCCTCTGGCAGAGGCAAGTCGGAATCGAACACGTCCAAGTTCACTTCGACGGCGTGCTCCTCGGTCGTGACCTGAATCATCTCTTCGAAGCTCGAAAAACGGGCATCCCCGAGCCTCCCGCTGAACTCCCCGGTGTTTACCGAGCCCAAACCGTCGTAGTCGAGGGAGCAAGTCTCGTCCATCGAGCGTAGATTGATGACCTGACCGTCGCCGGAGTCATAGCCACCGTAGCTGCCTCCGGGCCCGCCGACGAAGAGGTTGTTGCGAAAGTAGGCCTGCGAAATGGTGTCATCCGTGTAAACTGCCAACGCGTCGCCCGATTTGACCACGGTGTTGTGCAGCACGACGTCCCCGACGCTTCCGTTGTGAAGTTTGAAAGCCTCGTAGATGACGTTGTACATCACGTTCCGGATGAAGTACGTCGGGCCACCGAGGCTGGGCTGGGAGCTGATACCCATGAAGCTCTGCCGGATGCGGTTGCCATACACGCGAACGTTGCCCATGGCATAGTCGGCTTCGATGCCGTCATCGGCGCAATTGTCGAGATCGTTGCCGTAGATGTCGATCGAGGTCTGGTTGAAAGCTTCGTCAGACTCCAACAGAGAGATGCAGTCACGGAAACCGCTAATTCGGTTGAAGGCGATGACGTTGCCGGGCCCGGTGATCTGCACTCCTTCGCCGAGATTGTCACCATCGACGCCGAGCGCGCTGTCTTTCCATTCAGTGGGCCCCAGGATCGAGTTGTGGGCGATGTACGCGTCCTCGACGCCGTCGGCATAGGAGACGATCCCGCTCTCGTCCGTCTCTATGGTGCAGCCGCGGACGACGATCCCGCGGGCGCTGTTGAACTTGAAACGCCCCCGCACGGTGACGTCTTCCACGTGAACGTATTGGCGGCCGTCCAGGCGGATCTCTTCGTCGACGATGACCGAGTCGCGATCCACACCACGAATCACGATTGGCTGCCCCACGCTTCCGTCGGCGTCGACAAGGATGGCTGGATAGCTGCCCGCCTCCAGCAACAAGACGTCGCCGGGACGCGCAGCCGAAAGAGCAGAGCTCAGCGAGTCGGGGCTCACTCTCACCTCGCGCGCGTCGGCCGCGTCCGCGGGAATGGGCCGTGTTGCAACCTCCAGCGTTGCGCTCTGGTCGCCCCCGTCCGGATCCGTCAGCACGAGCTCGATTTCGTAGAGAACGTCTGGCTCGAGAGCGAAGATGCTGCCGGCAAATCGATTGGACCACGAATGACCCGCATTGCTGCCCGCGCTGACGCGTCTCAGAGGCAGGGCCTCTGCGAAATTGCCTCCGTCGACCCGACGATAGCGGACTGCCACCGAGGCGTTCGCGTTGTCGTCGCCAGCGAACTCCCATTCTAACGAAAGGTTGGACGGCGTAGGATGAGGAGAAAGCGGACTCGATGCTTCCACGGCATCCTGTGCCTGCGCTGCAGGCGACAACCCCAAGACCAATGCGCCCGGCAACAGGACATGAATGCGGGGCCGCCAAGAAAAACGGTGCCCGCGCGCGCTCGTCGGCTTCGTCACGCACGCAAGAGTAGCGGGTTCCGTTGCCGGCCGCAGGAGGTTTCGCATTCGGAGAAATTCAGCCCCCTGCCCTGTATTGAACACACCTTCAAGGTAGGCAGCCGACGCTACGCCCTCCAGGAAAACGGGATGGACGTAGGTCAGCCTGCACCTGCTTTGGCGCTGGTGGCCTGGCGCTGCGTACCAAACCCGGAATCGATAGCGCTACGCACGTGCACGGCAAGCCCGGTCTCGGTGACCGGCTTTCCAGAAATTGCTCGGCAAACGGAGCTGCACCCTTCTGCATACCCGCAGCTTCCGTGTGGGCTTCATCGTCGCAAGTCCCGGCAGACCAGCTTTGAGCACACCGAGTCCGACATACCAACTGACCAGTGCATCAACTCCGAGTCCAGTCAACGAGGGCACCAACATGCGACTCAATCGCCATAGACTTCGAACGACATTGGAGCGCAACGGGGGCTCGGTCGCTGCCAAAGAGCCATCCATTGCTGCGTGCTGATGCGGCATGCCCCCAAGAGCCCCCGCTCCACCTCGGCGTTGGCGCTCTAGCGGAAGCGCTGCAGATCGTCACATTGCCAAGCCCAGCGAAGACAATTCGCCGTGACGGGACTCAACCGTCGCGTCACCCAGGGGCGGGCACCACCGCGCTTGCACGACGACTACGATGCCCCTCACTGGTTCAGATCGATGTCGACTTCGAGGCTCGTCGCCTGCACGCTTTGGCAGTTCGGCGTTCCCGCGACGACTGCACCCACGTTGGGACCTGTCGTCGTCAACGCCGAGCAGTCCGTCTCCCCCGCGGCGCACTCCAGCTCCGGGTAGGTGCAGATGGTCACGGTGAACGGACCCTCCGGCAGTGGTGCAGGTTCAGCACACTGACACGAGCCACACTTGTAGTTCACTTCGTAGGGTGTTCCGCCAATCCCATTCGAGGAGAGCGTGTTTTGGGATAACAGCGTGAAAGAGGTCAAGACCGAGCTGCCGGCGCGCGCGCAGGGCTCTTCCGTCGTTTCCATCACGGAGCAGTCGACCAACGGCTCTGCGCGGTGATAGGCCACGACGTCTCGACCATCTGCCGTGTAGTCCATGCGAACCCACGGGTTCTGCCAGTCCAAGTAGAAAGTTGACTCGCCGACGTTCCGTATGTTGATGACGATGGGGCCGCCCCCCGTGTCGCTCGTGCCCAACTCCTCCGTTGGCGTCGCGCAGCTCTCGGTCGGGACCAAATCCTCGAAGCTGGGGAGGCCCGGGTCACTGCCACGACTCATGGTCACCGCTGGCGTGTCGTGCTCCTCCGGCGTGCCATCAACCGGCGTCGGAGGCGGGACTTCGGCACTTGGTACCCCAACCGCACCACTGCCCTCAGGCACCGCAACGCCAACCCCGGATGCTGGCGTCGCCTCGACCGGCATGGCCTGTGTGACCTCTGCACTCGGGTCGGGATCGCCGGTGCGAGCGGGCGGGGGCGCCCCGGATAGACTGCCGTTGGACACGGCTCCGCTCCCGTCAGCTGCGACGCCGCCTTCGGAATTCGCCACATCGCCGGCCGCGGCGGCGAGCGCGCCTTCGATGGCAACGGCCGCAGGGTCACCACCATTCGCAGCATTGTCGCTGGAGCCGCTGTCGGACACGGCGGGTTGGTGTTCGGCGGGCTCGACCGACGTCCCGCTCGGCCCATCCTCGACCGGGGGCAACTCGTCGAGGGGTGACGGCGACTCGGAATCGGCCCCTCGAACTTCCTGGTTCGTCGACGTCCCCGTGTCCTCCGACGGCCCCGGAGCCCCGGAGCAACCAGCGGCTACCAGAACCGCGCACACGACAACTGATCGATTCGACATGAGAATCACCCTCCGAGGTTCCTAGGCAAGCACTTTCACTCGATGCCCGGAAGCGGGCAAGCTCGACCATGGCGGCGTCGTGACTTCCAGGAACGACGTGTGTTTTTGGCGTGATGCTGGACGGGTTCACCCGTGAAACACCCAACTGATGCGTCCCCCAACCCGAGGCCGAACCACCCCAGCGAAGCTCGAACGGCACGAGCCCGCGCGCAGTTGGTTGAGTCCTGAGCCGTGGTCACCACGTCGGAGCAGCGCTGCGTCGGGCCGCGCCCGCGATCGGCACGATCGCCGGCGGAACCCCGGCGCGCTCCAACGTGTTGCGTTACTCCGCAGCACCGAAACAATTGGCCCCGAGCCCACGGAACGGCACTCGAGCGACGAACAGCGAACCGGCCTTCGGGGTTCGCGCCAACTGTTCGTCGGTCTGCCCCACCCTGGCCGTGGTGATGTAGAGCTCGTTCAACTCAGGGCCACCAAACGCACACGAGGTCACGTTGTTGGCGGGGACATTCACCTCGAACACAACGTTGCCAGAGCGCGGATCGACTCGAACTACCTTGTGACCGCCCCAGAGCGCGACCCACAGGTGGTCGTCGGCGTCGATGGTCATGCCATCTGGCGCCCCTCGCGACGGTTCGAAGCTCGCCACCTGTCGTCCAGCGGATATCTCCGCCGTCGCGGGGTCGTAGTCGAAGGCTTGCACGACGTACGTCGGCGTATCGACGTAGTAAAAGACCCGCTCGTCCCTCGACCAACACAGGCCGTTGCTGCAATCGACCCCACCCAGCTTCTCTTTCCAGGAGAAGTCGTGTTCGAAACAGTAGAGCGCACCGTTGCCCTTCTGACCGTCCTCGACCATCGTACCTGCCCACAAGCGCCCCCTCGGATCACACTTGCCGTCGTTGAAGCGATTGCCGGCCTTGTCCCACTCCGGGTCGACGATCGTTCGCAAGGTACCGTCAGCGGGGTCCAGCACACCGATGCCATCTCGCAGCGCCAACACCAACTGTCCGGCGCTGGACACCACCACCGTACCGACGCTCTGCCCAACGAAGTACTCGGTGTTGGCTCGATTGCTCGGATCGAACATCATCACCCGTTGCTCGACGATGTCCACCCAATACAGGCGCTTCGTCGCTGCGTCCCACAGGCTTCCCTCTCCGAGGGAGCTCATTCTGGGAAAGGCCACGGCTGCATCCACGCTTTGCATCGGGTCATTACAACCCGTCAGTTTGCGCTGGGCAAGACACAGCGGCCGTCAGGTGCGACTGAAACGCGGCTCAGCCGTCCAGGTCGAACGGATACTTCACGAGCAGCCCGGCCTCGAAGAACACCTGTGCTCGACCCGTGAACAGATAGCCGAAGCGAGAGGAGAGAGACAGCAAGCCAGTCGTCAGCATCGGACGTACGACGACCCCGTGCCGCACCCCCTCTGGGTCAGCCGTATCGAGAACGTAGCCAGCGTCGATGCCGACGTAGCGTGTCCCAAACTCGACGCCAAAACTCGATCGCACGCCGTCCGTCCCGAAGTCGTAGAGCGCGTCGGCGTAGCCCCCGACCCAGTCCCACTCCGCATCGAGCACCACCAACGAAAGCTCGCCACCGAGAAAAACGTTGAGCCCCGTCTCACGAAAGAACGACGAGCCCATGGTGAAGCCCAGCGGCAAGTAGACTGCCGCGGGGGCGGATACCGCTTCCTCGTCGGAGTCCTCGGCATGGCCGAGC